>DFCG01000089.1:0-323 GCA_002367455.1 Acinetobacter sp. UBA3060
AGTTCTACAGAGGCAGTTTGATGGTTGACACCCAATGCAAAGAAAGACATATCAGGTCATCATTTCACTAAATTTATGCTATTGTGCAACATCGGTGTCATAAAAAGCATTACTTGGATCAATAAAAAATTGCGTCAAACAATTAGCCGTATCAACGGCCCTACAATTAAGCAATATTCTACCACATTCCTACTGGTGGGTAGCATGGCTTCGACTGCGCATCTCTATGCAGCGGAAGCAGTTTACCATGCAAATCAAAATTATGATGCGATAAAACAAAGTATGATGGCTGAGTTTGCCATCGCTGCACATGACATTCCGAC
>DFCG01000089.1:424-13766 GCA_002367455.1 Acinetobacter sp. UBA3060
CTAGTGGCCGGTCTGGAAGCACAAAATGGTCAGCTCGAACAGGCTTTAAATACAGTTAACCGCGCTTTAAAAAAACGGCCAAATGCGACTGGCTATATCTTGATGAAAGCCAATCTACTCAATGCGCTTGGCGATACCCAGGCCACGCTGCAATGGTACGAAAAATCCAGCCGTAAAAACCGCAATAACCTGGATGTGCGTCTGGCCGAAGTCAAATATCTGGTCAAGCTGAACGAAGCGACTTTGGCGCTGAAAAAACTGCAAGACATTCTAAAAAAATGGCCGACTGCCGAAGAAGCCCTGTTCATTGCCGGACTGACCAGTATTGACCTGGAAGAATACGAGAAAGCCGAAATATATCTGGTCGAACTACGTTATTCTGCGCAGTATCAAAATGAAGCCTATTATTATCTGGCGGTGAATGCAGAACGCAAACAGCATTATGAAACGGCGAAAGCCTATTATCGTCTGGTCGATGGCAGTCTTTACACCGTCTCACGTCGCAACATGATCTCGATTTTCGCCCAGCAGGATAAGCTGCATGATGCACTGCGTTTCCTGACTCAGGAAAGAGTGAATTATCCGCAACATGCCAGCTTCCTTTATCTGGCCCAGGCGGATATTTTAACTCGCATGCAGAATAAAAAAGCTGCTATTCGCCTGCTGGAAGAAGCCAGCAAAAACCTGCCGGATGACCCTGAACTGGTCTATTCGCAAGTCCTGTTGCTGGATCCCCATCAGGATCGCGTCAAGCTGGATGAATTACTCAGCACTTTACTCAAAATTGAGCCGAATAGTCCGACCTATCTGAATGCCTATGCCTATACCCTGGCGATGCAGAACCGCCGTCTCGAAGAAGCACGCCGCTATGTAGAGCAAGCACTGGAATATGCACCGGAACAGGCATCCATTCTGGATACCTATGGTTATATCTGTTATTTACAGAATGACTTCGCCACAGCCGCGGACGTATTATACAAAGCCTACCAGTTGAATCCGAATGTGAAGATTGGCGTGCGTTATGCCCGGTCGTTGTACATAAAAGGCGATCTACAACACTTCCACCAAGTGTTACAACAATTACAACAAAACCATCCAAATGACCCAGAATTGAAACAACTTAATTCGCTATTGTTAGCACCACAAACCAAAACGAGTTAATTAATTTATGCGCAATTTGAGCCAATTGGGCTGCTGTGCCTTTGCAGCCACTGCTTTATTTTTAACTGGCTGTCAGCAGATGATCAATCCACAAAAGCCAGTGACACCTTCTGTCCAGGCAGACAATCAATTCCAGCTGCAAGGTAAAATTGGTGTTCGCACTCCTCAACAGACTGGCAGTGCATTCTTTACCTGGGTACAACAGCAGGAAGAATTTGATATTGAGCTCAGCGGTATCTTAGGCGTGGGTAAAACCCAGATTTCTGGCACCCCGGGGCAAGTGACTTTAAACAGCGCAAAAACCGGTGTGATTCAGGCAGCCAGTGCCGAAGAATTACTGCAACGTGCAACCGGCTGGCAAGCACCGATCAGTTATTTAGTGGACTGGGTACAGGCCCGCCCTGCCACTCCCTCTGCAAAATTACAAAAAGACGACACGCAACGGATTAACCAGATTATCGAACAGGGCTGGACAGTCGATCTTAATTATAATGCGCAGGCCAGAATGCCAAACCGATTGATTTTAAAGCAGTCACTTGAAAATGGCGCGGAAAACCGTATTACAATGATTATTGAAAACCGTTAATTGACCTGATTCCAGCCCATGATAATTCGTGTTCCCTCGCCTGCTAAACTGAATTTGTTTTTACATATTACCGGTCGCCGTGAAAATGGTTACCATGAGCTGCAAAGTATCTTTCAGCTGATTGATCTATGTGACTGGCTGGAGTTTGAACCAAGCGCCGATGATACGATTCAGATTGAAGGTCTGGCCTCCGTCGATCTGCAACAGAATTTAATCTATCGGGCAATACAGTTGTTGAAGCCTTATGCCAAAACGCCTTGCGGGCTAAAGATCCGTCTGGAAAAAAACATTCCGATGGGTGCAGGTCTGGGTGGAGGGTCTTCCAATGCAGCGACGACCCTGATTGTGATCAACCAGCTCTGGCAGTGCGGTTTAAATATTGAGCAACTGGCAGATCTCGGAGTTAAACTAGGTGCAGATGTCCCGATATTTGTGCATGGTAAAAATGCCTGGGCTGAAGGCATTGGTGAACACTTAACATTCATAGACTTAGATCAAAAAAAATTCATTGTGTTAAAACCTGATTGTTTTATCAGCACTCAACTGCTTTTTTCGCAAAAAGCATTGACAAGAGACACGAAGAGCTCTAAATTTTGCGCCTATCAGCAAACGCCATCTGATTTTGGAAATAACTTTGAGCCACTGGCAAGAAGCTTATATCCTGAAGTAGATGAAGCAATGCAATATCTCGACCAGTTCGGAAAAGCAAAGCTTACAGGTACAGGTGCTTGTGTGTTTATTGAAGTCACTGAAAATCTGAATATCGAAGATATTCTTGCAAATGCACCATGTAAAGCTTACCTGGTCAACAGTTTACAAGAATCACCTTTAGTTCAGTTTAAAGTGTAGATAGGGGTATCGCCAAGTGGTNNGAATCCAGCTACCCCTGCCATCTTACAGTTCATCAAATTTAGGGGCGTCGCCAAGTGGTAAGGCACCGGGTTTTGATCTCGGCATCCGTTGGTTCGAATCCAGCCGCCCCTGCCATTTTCTCGAAAAAAGACAGAGCACTCATTTGCTGTAAGACTGTTAATTTACCTTGACACTTTACCGCAAAAATATTAAAGTTCTGCCGCATTAGGGGTATCGCCAAGTGGTAAGGCACCGGGTTTTGATCTCGGCATCCGTTGGTTCGAATCCAGCTACCCCTGCCATCTATTCCCATATATCCCAACCGCCAAGGGTGCTTCATGCCCAATCTTGTCGTTTTTAGTGGATCTGCGCATCCACAATTCGCTCAAAAAGTCGTAAGTCACTTACATATTCCTCTAGGCGCTGCCTCTGTAGGTCAGTTCTCTGACGGTGAAATTGCTGTCGAGATTACTGANNGTGATGGCTGATGCTTTGCGTCGTGCAAGTGCGGGTCGTATTACTGCCGTGATTCCTTATTTTGGTTATGCTCGTCAAGACCGTCGTCCACGTTCAGCACGTGTTCCAATTACTGCAAAAGTTGTAGCAGACATGCTCACTACTGTAGGCGTTGACCGTGTTGTGATGATCGACTTGCACGCTGACCAGATCCAAGGCTTCTTCGATATCCCTGTAGACAACATCTACGGTACACCAGCGCTACTTGCTGACTTGCGTCAACAGTCGCATCACAACCTGATGGTGGTTTCACCTGACGTAGGTGGTGTAGTGCGTGCACGTGCTGTTGCGAAACAAATGGGCGATATCGATCTTGCAATCATCGATAAGCGTCGTCAAAAAGCGAATGAATCACAAGTGATGCATTTGATTGGCGATGTAAAAGATCGTGATTGTGTCATCGTTGATGACATGGTAGATACTGCTGGTACGTTATGCAAAGCTGCTGATGCATTGAAAACTTTCGGTGCTCGCAAGGTTGTTGCGTATGCAACGCATCCAGTACTTTCTGGTAAAGCGATTGAAAACTTAAAGAATTCTGTGATTGATGAACTGGTTGTGACTGATACCATTCCTCTTTCTGATGAAGCTTTAGCACTGGGCAAGATTCGCCAGGTTTCAGTAGCCAGCATGGTTGCCGAAACGATTCGTCGTATTAACAACGAAGAATCTATTAGCGCAATGTTCGATTCTTATCTATAATAGAGCGCTGAATTTTCAAAGCCCTGCCATTTGGTAGGGCTTTTACTCACCAGACTGGTCGCAAGTCTGGTTCATTTAACTTAAATAGGATGTCTATCATGGCAAACTTCGTATTAAACGCAGCAGCACGTGAAGAAGCAGTTCAAGGGAAAGGTGCGAGCCGCCGCCTTCGTCTTCAAGCTAAAGTTCCTGCAATCATCTACGGTGGTGAAGCTGCTCCTGTAGCAATTACTGTTGAGCTTCGTCAGCTTGTTAAATTCTTAGAAAACAATTCATTCTTTGAAGAAGTTATCGAAATTGATGTAGACGGTAAAGTTGAAAGCGTGAAAATCCAAGCGTTACAACGTCACCCAGCTAAAAACACACCAATGCACGCTGACTTCAAACGCGCATAAGTGTTAATGGTGTAATTAGTGTCAAATATTTCACTGATTGTTGGTTTGGGTAACCCAGGTTCTGAGTATGCCCAAACCCGCCATAATGCAGGCTTCTGGTTCGTAGAACGCCTTGCAGACCAATATGGCATTACCCTCAAAAAAGACCCGAAATTCAACGGATTTAGCGGTCGTGGCAATATCGAAGGTCAAGACGTCCGTCTTCTTCTACCGACAACCTTTATGAACCTTTCCGGCAAAAGTGTTGTTCCTTTCGCCAAATTTTACAATATCGCACCTGAATCGATCCTGATTGCCCATGATGAACTGGACATGAATCCCGGTGTCATTCGCCTGAAAACTGGCGGTGGTCACGGTGGTCATAATGGTCTACGCGATATCGTGCCGCATATTGGTTCAAACTTCCATCGCCTGCGTATTGGAATTGGTCATCCTGGTGCCAAAGACCGTGTTTCCGGTCATGTGCTCAGTAAAGCACCTAGCAGCGAACAGAATTTAATGGATGATGCAATTTCCCATGCGCTCGCCCGCACAAAAATGCTGGTGAACGGTGAAGTACAGCAAGCCATGAATCAAATCAACGCATATAAGCCGAACTAAACATTCAAAAATTGCTGGACAATTCCGCTTGCCAGAAAGTTTATTTAAGCGCAAAATGCGTTTGCTCGATTGTTCACCATACAGCAAGCAAGATTGATTTAACCAAATGATCAAACTCTTAGGTCAACTCAGGGGACGCTAGCCATGCTATCTCGTTTATTAAAATGCAAAATTCACCGCGCTCACGTTACACATGCAGAACTACACTATGAAGGTTCATGTGCAATTGATGGCGTTTTGATGGATTTGGCTGGCATTCGTGAATACGAAGAAATTCATGTGTGGAACGTGACCAATGGTAAACGTTTTGCAACTTATGCAATTCGTGGCGAAGACAATTCAGGCATCATTTCAGTCAATGGTGGCGCTGCGCATCAAGCCGATGTAGGCGATATCGTGATTATTGCAACCTTTGGCGATTTCACTGAAGCTGAAGCGAATGCCCATCAGCCTCGCTTGGTTTATGCTAACCCAAATAATACAGTCAGCCACACCGCCAACTGTATTCCGGTACAAGTCGCATAATCTGATCAGACCAGATACCCAAAAGCTCGCACATTGCGGGCTTTTTTAATACCCGAATATTGACCTATTTAACTGCCCTCTCGCCAGCTTTTAGAGCTTTCACAGTTTAAGGGTTTTAATTGTTGATCCAGCAAATCAAATAACAAGGCCTTGCCATTTTCCTTCACTTTCAGCTCTGCAAATTTGGCGTTACGATAACAAGGCTCCAGACCCTCGGGGAACATGAAACTGTTAGCAGCAGGATACAAAGTCTCAAAAGTATTGCGTGGGTTTTTCAGCATTAATCGGGCTACACGTTCCGATTGATTGAGTGCACTTCGATCAAAACTGGTTTTAATAACTCTGCGCTGCTGATCCAGCTGCACATAACTCATTACATGTGATTGATTTTTAAAATCTTCAATCTTTATGTCAGAAACAGGCTGTTCGGAACCATTCCCCGCTGCCACTGCGCTAAAATGCAGATCATAGTTCAGTACCATATAATCCCCTTGCAGGATCGAACGCGGATCGACTGGTGCCAACTCGACAAAGATACTGTCGCTTTTGGCCAGATGCCATTCATGCTGGACAATTAAACCTACGAATAAAGCAATACTAAAAATACTAAGATGCAGTGCCATAAACTTTTTCATCATGAGACCACTCCTGCTTTCAGCTGGAACTTCGGTGAACTCAACACATAAGCCAAAAGCAACACCAGCACACCTGAGGCAAAAATACTGACACTTTTAAATAAAAAACTTAGTCCCAGATTGTAATACAGCAGCCATAACCAGAAGATCAGTAGCAAAATGGTCAAGGCTTGCATCAATCCTTGTTGATTCACCATGGCCCAAGCCATAAACACTAAAATGATAAAAATTTCAAAGTAACCCAATGCAATCAGCAGAATTCCCGCAGCAGGAATAAGCCAGAGTTGAATTCGTGAAAATTGCTTGAGATGAATCCCGACAAAACTCAATAGCCAGAAAACTGGCAAAATATAGAAAATAATGGCTTCATCTATACCATGTGGCTGCAATTGCTGAGCCACACCAAATTGCAGTAAACATTGAAAAATAGCCGTCACCACCAAAATACTAATCATCCATAAATTCATGCTTTTGGCATAAGCTGAAGCGAGCCAGTATCTCGCAGTAAGCAAAGCTCCTGTCAGAATGCTGTAATTCAGCAGCATGATCCACGTCAGCAGGCGCTGATCCTGAAAAAATGCATGTTGGTCGACCAGAACTGCAATTCCCAGTATATGTGCAAGTAACAACTGCAACAGCACCACCAGCCAATGCATACGACTCATGATAGTCAGCAGCGTAATGCCGACTTGTATCAGCCAAATCAGTAATAGGCTCTCTGTGAGTAATTGGGTATGAATCAATACCGCGGCCTGACCGCACACCCACAAACAATAAGCCAATTGCCGCAGAAAAACTGAGGGCTTGCTACGAATCAACCACCAGGCGACTGCGATAAAAATGACTCCCATCAGAATCGAAAAATTTCCCCAATAGGTCAGCAACAGCATGGCCAAGATCACACCAGCAATCCATGCGCCCAAGGCCAATGGAATGACCGAAAACCGGCTCTTGGGCAACAGCTTGATCAGCAAACCTGTAATAGCTGCAAACCAACTGAATATCAACAAAGCCAATACCAATAAGCCGGCGGCTGAATCCTGTAAATATTGCTCAGTGAGATCAAAAATCAGAATACTAAAACTCAGTGCCAGTCCTGCAATCAGTAAGCTGGTTTCAAGCTGTTGCTTTCGGGTATAGAAATAAGCACTGAATAAAATAGGCAGAACCAGCACCGAAGCCAAATACCAGATCGAATCCGAGTAGACAAACCGGAACATACTCACTACCGAAATGAGTACCACGATGGCGATAAACAGATAGCGCAAAACCGGATAATAACGTAAGGCATAGATCATACTTAGCCCGGTCAAAAGATTCAGACTGAGCAGATAAAGAGTTTCAGCACGCACCAACCAAAAGCTTTGTTTAAAATAAAAATACAGCGCCAGCTGACTGACCACACAAAATAATGCAAAGATCCCAATATTCGGCCGATACAGCCACGGCAGTAGCAGTAAAGCCCAAAGCAGAAATAACTGATAACTGTCAGCACCGGTCTGATAAATCTGTCCAATCACGGCCAGACTTAAGCCGAGCATTAGACCCGATACAGTATCCAGACTTTGTCTTAACTTTTCCCGTGCCGCGAAACGCACACTCAACAATGCCGAACCCAGCAATAAAATTTGAGGAATAAACAGCTGGACAAACTTGGGCAACATCCACCAGTTTGCTGCCAGCAGATACACGATACTGACAGCGATCAGCGCCAGCCCAATGATTTGAAGAATTTGAATCACAGCAGGTTGAATAAATAACAGCGGGGAAAATGGACGATCTGGCGATGGTACTGTTCTGGACATGCTAATCTGTTCAATTTTTATTTGATTTCACCTTAGCATGATTTTTGCAGGATATGCCAGGCAGGAACAGTCCAAGTATGCTGTACATTTTTAAATCAGGATTTGATAAATTCCGTACCCTGCAATCATGAGCAGAATCATGCCGCACAATGCCAGCAAATGTGGATAGAGTCGAGAATGGGATAAGTGGTTGAAACCCAAATACACCACAGACAAAGTCAGAAAATCCAGGAGAATCCAGCTCAAAGTCAAAATAATTAAACTTAAATCAAGATCAGGAGTAATCCCGATAAACTGCGGGAAAAAAGCCGCAAAGAAAATAATGTCCTTCGGATTAGAAATACCAACCAAAAAACCTTGTCGAAAACCACCATGCACAGGAACTAGATTCTCCTGAGCTTGCTCCTGCTGCTTAAAAATAACTTCACGGAAAATCTGCCAGCCCAGATAGCCAATATATAAACAGCCCAGCAGCTTGATCGCATCCAGCCATTGCGCATTGATAACCAGCAAACCTTTCAAACTTAATATAGATAAAGCAATTAAAACTAGGGAGGCAAAATTGGTACCAAAAATGGTTCTTAAAGCTGCCGTATAGCCACCTTTTAAACCGGCGCTAGCAACCAGCAACATCACTGGGCCAGGTGTAGCGATCATCACCACAACAGCCAGACAATATAAGAAATATTCACTAATATTCATGCTATTCCCTCAGCTATTGTTGTTTTTGTGCATAAAAAAAGAGGACTTAGTCCTCCTCTTGTATATGAATCAGATGCTGACTGATGCCATCTGCCCGCAGAAAAGCCAGATCATAACTGGCGGTAGCCAAGGCCAAGATCCGGCGCTCAAACTCGTCCCAGAGCGGACGCACCTGCTTATAATGGATGCCTAAACCACTATCGTCGGTAAAATGCCGATTTTTTTCACAGAGCTTTAAAGCATGATACAGCTTGCGCCCTTTGGAAGCATCATCACGCAAGCGCACCCGTTTCGACAGTATAAAGGACTGTACCTTGACAAGATCGGCATGCGGTAACAATGGCACCAGAATCTGATCCAGCTGTGCATCCAGTCGCTGCCACACAGCTCGATGCTGCTCAGCACTATACGTATTCCAGTGAATCACTTCATGATTAAAACGGCGGCAACCACGACATACCGCATCACCAAATACGGTCGAGCAACGCCCTGCACATGGGGTTAAAGACGCAATACGACGATCTGAACTCAAAACACACTCCAAAAATACTGCAACTTTCAGTATCTGCATCACTGCACAAAATCCTGGGTCGGGCATGACTATACACGCTCTCCCCCATGAATTGAAGCCTGTTAAAAGACTTGCGTTTTACTCGCTTATTCACTCGAATCAAGCTAAAATATGCGCCTTTCAAATTATCATGCTACGTTGGAGTATTCCATGAACGCTACTGTAGAACAGCTTGCACCTGTAGAACAGCAAGCGACGACTGGTTGGGTTGTTGCCGCACTTTATCAATTCAAAGAAGTTCAAGATCCTGCCGATCTTCAGCAACGTCTTTTGGACCTGGTAAAATCCATCAACCTTTGCGGTACTCTAATTGTGGCAGGTGAAGGCATTAACGGTACGGTTGCAGGCGACCGCGCATCGATTGATCAAATTCACCAATTCCTTCTAAATGAAGGCTTTAACGAAATGGAATACAAAGAATCAGACAGTTCTGAAAAGCCATTCCGTAAAATGAAAATTAAATTAAAAAAAGAAATCGTGACTTTAGGTGTGGAAGTAAAACCGCGTGATTTAGTCGGTCACTATCTTGATCCAAAAGAATGGAACGAACTGATTGCACGTGATGACGTGATTCTGGTCGATACACGTAACGATTACGAATATAAGGCCGGTACTTTCAAAGGCGCAATTGACCCGAAAACTGAAAGCTTCCGCGAATTTCCTGAATACGTGAAAAATAATCTGGAACAGCACAAAGATAAGAAAATTGCCATGTTCTGTACTGGCGGTATTCGTTGTGAAAAATCCACTTCACTTCTTCTACAAGAAGGTTTTACCGAAGTGTATCACCTGAAAGGCGGCATTTTAAAATACCTGGAAGAAACCCCGGCTGAAGAAAGCATGTGGGAAGGTGAATGCTTCGTGTTTGACGGTCGTACTGCCGTAACGCACGGTGTTGAAGAGGGCCAAAATACCAAGTGTCATGCCTGTGGCTGGCCTTTACTTCCAGAAGAAGTTGCACTCCCAAGTTATGAACATGGTGTCTCTTGTGTGTACTGTATTGACAAAACCTCGGAGAAACAAAAAGAAGGTTTCCGTATGCGTCAATCACAAATTTTAGCAGCAAAACGCAAACGCCTCTAATTTGGCCTTTTGTAATGAAATATATAAAAACCCTCTTCGGAGGGTTTTTTGTTTACATAAAAATCACAACAGTAATAAAACTCTTACCAATTCCTTACCAAGAACCTCATTTTTTTCCAAACAAGATTGTTAGTCTAATGATACGGTGATTTACAAGCTAAGTCTTTCATTATTAACTGAAATTTTTACTTGAAAAGGAATATAAAATGGCAGGCTCACTTGCTCGAGATTCAGACAATCTGGTTCAATTTCAACCAAAAGAAAATATAAAGCTGCAACGACTTCATCAAATTTCTGAAGAGCTTGAACAGCAGTCACATCTGTTCGTCGTTATCTTGGGAACCATTATTGGCGCAATCTTGGCGCTGTTCATTGGTTACCATATCAATACCAGCATCATGCATTTTATCCTGTTGAGTATTTTGCCGATCTGCTTGGCCTATTTCTTACGTAAAGTTTATATTTATACCCTGACACATAGCTGATTCTGTCTGATCATTTATATTCCAAGACTTTACCGCACAAAAAATACTGCTTAGGATACAGGCAGTATTTTTTATTTTGCCAATCATATGAATCTGACCGAATGGATTATTTCCGTCATGGAGCAACTGGGCTACTGGGGCATTGCCCTGCTCATGTTCCTGGATAATGTCTTCCCGCCAATCCCTTCCGAAATTATTATGCCTTCCGCGGGCTATTCAGCCTCTCAGGGCGAGTTAATACTCGTCGGGGTGATCATGTCCGGTTGTATCGGCTCCCTGCTGGCAGCCGCCTTGCTGTACTGGATTGGCTATAAATTTAACCATGATTCTATTTTTAAATTTGTCGATCGTTATGGCAAATATTTATTTATTAAATCAGATGATGTGAAAAAATCACTCAGCTGGTTTGAGCATTATGGTCACCGGATTGTGTTTTTTGGCCGCATGATTCCTGCGGTTCGCTCGCTGATCAGCATTCCTGCTGGCATGAGTCATATGCCCTTCTGGAAATTTATGTTCTACAGCGCACTTGGAACCATCATCTGGACTACGTTTCTGGCCTGTGTCGGATTTTATTTTGGTGAAAACCAGCAGTTGATGCAGCAAATTTTCAGCAAAGTCAGTTATGTGATTATTGCCATTGTTGCGGTAATTATTATCTGGATTTTCTACCGTAGACAGCAGCGTAAAAATCGTCCATCCTGAGGAAGATCCCTTAAGGAGATTAAAACGATGTCGCATTATCTTAAATATTTTGCCACCGTTTATCTGACCTTGGTTCTATTGGTAGGCATATTCATCTATGTATTCAATCTGGGCGCCATTCTGCTGATTCCTGCCCTGATTGCTTCTGCCTTTCTCAGTGCCCGATACTTTGTTAAGAAAGAACTTCGTTTGCCGACTCAGCAAGAGAAAAGCAAACTGGTCTGGGGCTCCACTATTATTGCCATGACATTCGGGTTTATCTTTTTAGTTGTGGTCATCTGGATGAACCCGCAGACAGATGAAATTTATAGAACCATCACCTATACAGGAAGAGGAACAAATTCATTNNATCTCAAAGATGCAAAAAGGCCAAAGCTAAAAAAAGCACCCTGCGGTGCTTTTTTTATGAATTATTCTGGAGTGTGATACATCAGATACAATTCATTTAAGTTTTCTGGAATTTCTTCTGCAAGCTCGTCCATTAACTGACCATTGCGACGGAAAGTTTCCATTTGTGGATCTTCATCATCGATGCCACTGAAGACCATGATTGGCAGGGTTAAATCCACCAGTTGTTCTTCAAATTCTTCAGTAAACCAAGCGTCTTCGTTCAGGAACATGGCATCTACAAAGCCCACACTCCAGTCACCCAAGCTTGATTCAGTATCTGCTTCTTCAATTTCAAACGGAAACGTAATCCCTTCTTCATTGGCTAAGCTTTGACGAATAGACTCTAACCATGCTTGCACCTGAGTGATGATTTCTGCAGGCACTTTCTTTTGATTACTATCAAAAAGTTCGTCTAACCATTTGTCGAATTTTGGGCCTACTGCAATAGCACATAAGAAACCATGGGTTGCCGCGAAATCTAGACCATGTTCATTTTGGTCACCATCTAGATATTCACTCAACAGGTCTAAATCTAAAGCACTCATCTAACATCCAAACTTAGAAAACCGAAAGGTTTAGCATAGCATTTATTCAGGCTATGCTAAATCCGAATTCGTTAATCTTCGTCGTCAAAATCGTCGTCATCGTCGAAGTCATAGTCAAAATCTTTGAGTTCGCGCTCTAAACGACGTTGGGTCAGCAGATCATCGATCAGACGACGTTTTTCCAACGACTCTTTAGCACTGAGCTTGCTAGAAGCCTCATCGAAATTAACATCATCTTCACCGAAGTTATCATCTAGTTCAAAATCTGTAGAAGACACTAAAACTTCCTCATGAGTGAAAAATGTAAAAGGATTTAAGCGCTATTTATCGTGCCTAAAATAACAAGTCAAGTTTTATTTGGATTTTCGTATTTTTAATTTGTAATTAGGGGTTTTTTCTGTCTCAATTGTGTGCCATGATATAATCCACCCTGCGTCCTTATGTTTTTTGATTCTCCTTTTTTGAGTCATAAACAGACACGCATGGGATGAACTTGAAAACAACAAATTCACCCCCATCTTAAATTACTGAATTTCATTTTAAATATTTTATCAGACAGCTTTCATGCTGAATTCCCTGATGAAATATGTAGGCTATTCACTAAATTTAACGAGCTTAAATCGTGCAGCATTGTACGGTTTTTTACTGCCACAGATTCAACGAAGAGTAAGCAAAAGATGAGCGATATGACTTCCCCTACTTCTCAAGTAGCGGCTCTGATTAGCCGAGGCAAAGAACAAGGTTATTTAACCTTCGCTGAGGTTAACGATCATCTGCCGGACTCCATCACAGAAAGCGAGCAGATTGAAGATATCATTCAGATGCTGAATGACGTCGGTATTCCGGTACATGATCGCGCGCCTGAATCTGATGATACGATGTTCGAAGATACTGCAGAAGCGGCGGATGAAGTTGCAGAAGAAGAAGCTGCAGCCGTACTTGCCTCGGTAGAAAACGAGCCAGGTCGTACCACTGACCCTGTACGTATGTATATGCGTGAAATGGGTACAGTAGAACTTCTGACTCGTGAAGGCGAAATCAGCATCGCAAAACGCATCGAAGAAGGTATTCGTGATGTTTTGCA
>DFCG01000089.1:13923-14854 GCA_002367455.1 Acinetobacter sp. UBA3060
AAAACACCTGCAGACCAGAAAGCTTATCTGGAAAAAGTACGTCCAGACGTATTGGCCTTCCAGCAAAAAATTGCCGATATCGAGAAAGAGCTTGGCCTTGATGTAAAAGGCATTAAAGACATTGCCAAACGTATGGCTGTCGGTGAAGCTAAAGCGCGTCGTGCCAAGAAAGAAATGGTTGAAGCCAACTTGCGTCTGGTCATTTCGATTGCGAAGAAATATACCAACCGTGGCTTACAATTCTTGGATCTGATTCAGGAAGGTAACATCGGTCTGATGAAAGCTGTAGACAAGTTTGAATACCGTCGTGGTTANNTTATAAATTCTCGACTTATGCCACTTGGTGGATTCGTCAGGCAATCACCCGTTCGATCGCGGATCAGGCACGTACCATTCGTATTCCAGTACACATGATTGAAACGATCAATAAGATCAATCGTGTATCTCGTCAGCTTCTACAGGAAATGGGACGTGAACCGACGCCTGAAGAACTGGGTGAACGTCTGGAAATGGACGAAGTTAAAGTACGTAAAGTACTGAAAATCGCCAAAGAACCGATTTCGATGGAAACACCAATCGGTGATGATGAAGATTCGCATCTAGGTGACTTCATTGAAGACAGCAACATCACGTCACCAATTGATGCTGCAACGTCTGAAGGCCTGAAAGAAGCAACACGTGAAGTTCTGGAAAACCTGACTGAACGTGAAGCCAAAGTCCTGAAAATGCGTTTTGGTATCGACATGCCGACTGACCATACTTTGGAAGAGGTGGGCAAACAGTTTGACGTGACCCGTGAACGTATCCGTCAGATTGAGGCGAAAGCACTGCGTAAACTTCGCCATCCATCGCGTTCAGAACACTTACGTTCATTCCTTGAGAATGATTAAGATTTGATGCTTGATGTGGGGACTTGAAATTTGATCATCAG
>DFCG01000089.1:14886-20080 GCA_002367455.1 Acinetobacter sp. UBA3060
CCTGTGACTGATGTGCTGCAAAAGCCCGAGCTGATCATTCGTCAATATCACGACCTCACACCTTATGAAGATCGTTTTCTGGAAATGAAAACATTTACGGAAACCCGTGATGAACATAGCCCGGATCAATTGTGGATTTTGCAACATCAGGATGTACTGACTCAAGGTCAGGCAGGGAAACCGGAACATATTTTAATACCAAGCACTATTCCGGTGATTCAGACAGATCGTGGTGGTCAGGTGACCTGGCATGGTCCCGGTCAATTGGTGGCTTACTTCATGTTTGACTTGAATCGTCTGGGCTGGAATGTGCGCACGCTGGTGTCTTATGCTGAAAACCTGATGATCGAATTGCTAAAAAAATATGGCATTAATGCCTATGCCAAACCGGATGCCCCCGGGGTTTACGTTGCTGAACGCAAAATTGGCTCACTTGGTTTTAAAATTCGCAAAGGCCGTAGCTATCATGGTTTGTCCCTAAATCTGGATTGTGACCTAAGCGGATTCAATACCATTAACCCTTGTGGCTATGCAGGACTGGAAATGGTACGCATGAGTGATTTGCTCGAACAACCGCCTCAATTCAGCCAGTTGTGCACTGAAATTATTGAAACTTTGCGTCACAGCGGGTACTTTAAGCAAGTAACTGTCGAGCAAAGATAAAGCCTTTGCATTTCAGCCCCACATAAATTAGAGTATTTACTCTAAACTAATAATATTGAGATAGGGATCATCACGTGATTGCGACTAAATCCGTAAAACCCGCTTTGCAGCTTGCCTATGTCAAACTCATGATGGATGTGATTGGCCGAGGTCTGGTCATGGCAAGTCAGGTGGATAAAGAAATCAAACAGGAAGTGGCCCATTTTCCAGAAAATTTTACTCTTTCCATGAAAGTCTTTCCGCATGGCCCGGCCTTTGTGGCGCGGGTCACTGAGGATAAACAACTGGAACTGGTTAAAAATCTGGAAAAAGCACCTGATTTGATAATTACCTTTAAACATCTGCACCATGCCTTTTTGGTGTTTTCTTTTCAGGAAAGTACCTCACAGGCTTTTGCCCATGACCGTATGATTGCTGATGGCGATATTTCCAATGCCATTCGTCTGGTACGCTGCCTGAATAAAATGGAAGCGCTGATTTTGCCGAAAATGGTGGCACAACTGGCAGTGAAAGAATATCCAAGCAATCTGAGCCTAAAAGAAAAACTAAGCGAAGCGAGCAGTATTTATCTGAAAATCGCTCAATCCTATTTGAAACGGAGTGTATAACATGGCTAAACCTTATTATGAATTTTTCTGTCCGGTCAAAGTGATTGCCGGTCATGCCGCGTTAGAACATATTCCGTTTGAACTTGCGACTTTGGGGGCCAAACGTCCGCTGATCATTACCGACAAAGGTGTACGCGCCAACAACCTGCTAGCACCGATTGAAGCTGCATTTGAAATGGCAGATGCTGCAATTGTAGCGATTTTTGATGACGTACCACCCGACTCTAGCTTGGGTACAGTACGCAGTGCGGCAAAGCTGTATCGCGAAAATCATTGTGATGCGATCATTGCCGTGGGTGGTGGTTCAGTCATTGACACCTCCAAGGCAACCAATATTCTGGTATCAGAAGGCGGTGATGACCTGCTGAAATATTCAGGTGCACATAACCTGCCTAAACCGCTGAAACCGTTTTTTGTGATTCCAACCACGTCTGGTACAGGCTCAGAAGTGACCATGGTCGCTGTCGTGTCGGATACTGAAAAGAACGTCAAAATGCCGTTCGCCTCTTATTACCTGATGCCGCATGCTGCGATTCTGGATCCCCGCATGACCCAGACCTTGCCGCCACATTTAACCGCCATGACCGCAATGGATGCTATGACTCATGCGGTTGAAGCTTATACCTGCATGGCAGCCAATCCAATTTCAGATGCTTATGCCACCGCAGCAGTCAAGAAGATCAGTACCCACCTATTTAATGTACTGGACAACCCTTCCGATGCACAAGGCCGTCTGGAACTGGCACAGGCATCAACCATGGCGGGAATTGCATTTTCCAACTCGATGGTCGGCATTGTGCATTCACTGGGGCACTCATTGGGTGCAGTGGTACATCTGCCGCATGGTTTATGTATGAACTTATTCCTGCCTTATGTGCTGGAATACAACAAAGAGGTCAATGGCGATAAAATCGCAGATCTGCTCCTGCCTTTGGCGGGTGCCGATATTTATGCACAAACGCCAGCGCATCTACGTGCTGACAAAACTATTGCGACGATTCTGACCATGCGTGACCGCATTTACAGTCTGACCAAATTACCGCGCACATTACGTGAAACTGGTAAGATTTTTGAAGCCCAGCTCGATGAAGTGGCAGAGAAAGCCCTAAATGATGGTTCCATCATTTATAACCCGAAAGAAGCCACCCTGGAAGATTTAAAATCTATCTTAAAAAAGGCTTGGTAATTACTGAAAAATAAGCCAATATAGCNNTAGGGGGGATCGTTCGTCTCAAACGATCCTTATAAATATGACTGATCCTTGATCAACGATTAAGAGGATAACGCCGTTGACTAATATCTCTGGGACTCAATCGGCAGCTAAACTGCAAAAAACGCTGGGACTCTGGCACATCATTATTATTGGTTTAGCTTATATTCAACCCATGACCTTGTTCGATACATTTGGTCTGGTATCTGAAGAAAGTAACTTCCACGTTCCTACCTCTTACATTTTTGCACTGATTGCAATTTTGTTAACCTCCTTGAGCTATGGTCATATGATTCGTCGCTACCCTTCTTCGGGTTCGGCCTATACCTATGCGCAAAAATCCATTCACCCGAACGTAGGTTTCATGGTGGGTTGGTCATCCTTGCTGGATTACCTGTTATCGCCAATGGTCAATATCATCCTGGCGGTGATTTATCTGGAAGCACTTTTCCCAGACATGAACCATTGGGTTTGGGTCATTGGTTTAACCGCCTTTATGACTGCGATTAACCTTCGCGGTGCGAGATTTGTTGCCAACTTCAACAGTATGATTGTATTCGTACAATTGGGCGTCATTGCATACTTCACCTGGATGGTTTACCAACTTCTGGAAGGTGGCGTAAATGCAGATGGCACACTGGTCGATGCAAAGTATCAACTGTGGAGTTTAGAGCCATTCTGGAATGAGTTTACTTCTGTTGCTGCCCTGATAACCGGTGCAACCTTACTGTGCTTCTCATTCACAGGTTTTGACTCTTTGAGTTCTCTGGCTGAAGAAACCAAAGATACTGAGAAAACCTTACCTAAAGCGATTTTCTTGACTGCATTATTGGCAGGTATCATCTTCATCATCAGTACTTACTTTATGCAGATCTTCTTCCCGAATGATCCAAAAACTTACTTTGAAGATATCGCTGCAACACAGCCGGATATTTTACAAGCTGTAGGTGGCGTGGCGTTTAAGACAGTCGTACTTTACTTCGCAATTGTGACAGTCATGGCTTCTGGTATTTCAGCACATGCGGGTGTATCACGTCTGATGTACGTGATGGGTCGTGATGGCGTGATCAACAAGAAGATCTTCGGTCATATTAGCCCGAAAAACTATACACCTTCATACAACATCTTAATCGCTGGTGCAGTGGCTTTAACTGCTGGCTTTATGGATCTTGATTTTGTGGTGTCGTTGATCAGCTTTGGTGCCTTAACTGCATTCAGTTTCGTTAACTTGTCGGTGATTTCACGTTATGCATTACGTGATGGTCGTACCAAGAGTGCTAAAGAGATCATGAACTTTGTCGTGGTTCCTTTACTTGGCTTCATTTCAGTCTTTGCTCTGTGGCTAGAAGTCGATGAAGCTTCGCTTAAATATGGTCTGATCTGGGCATTTGGCGGTATCTTGTACTTAGGTTATAAAACCAAAGGCTTCAAGCACCCTGCTCCTCAGCACAATGAATTTGACGATAAATAATATCGTTTTTCTTCAAATAAAAAAGGCGCTTCATGCGCCTTTTTTATGTCTGTCATGTTTTGATTTTACTAATGCAGATAGCAATCAAAACCCATCTGGGTATTGACCCGATTATTTTCATAACCCAGTTTCTCAATAAACAGACTGCGATTAGACAATAACTTTTGCTCTTCCGGACCTAAACGGGCTTTATTCTTGACGGCCAGTTGATACATTTCATCCACGACATCCTGAAAAATGTCACAGACTTCTTCACGCTTGGCTGGCTTTAATTTACGCCCCCGCCAGGTCCATTGAAAATGATCTGAATTCAGGCTCTGCCCCCATTTTTCGATACGCGTATCTAAGCGTTTTTGCATGTTAAGCAAGCCCTGCTGTATTTCCGCTTGAGTAATGGGTTGAATTTCCTTTGTTGCCGATGTTGCAGCACTGTTCTTTTCCGCACTGATGGAAGCCGCAATAGTTCCAAGGCAACATGCGATGACAAGTTTTAATAGAGGCTTCAAAGCAGCACCTTTTGTTATATTTGATGAAGTTATAAACTCAAGCATACAATGAAGTGAAAAGTAGTTTATCTATTTGTTACACAAAATAAAAAAGCCACCCAAAGGCAGCTTTTAGAATTATCATAAATATCAGCTTAAAGCGTTTTAAAACCCTGCTGACGCCAAGCTTCATACACAATCACTGCTGTGGCATTCGACAGGTTCAAACTTCGGGAGTTTTCTGCCATCGGTAAACGAATCCAATGCTTTTGCGGAAACATCAGACGAACATATTCAGGCAGACCACGAGTTTCCGGACCCATTAACAAGGCCACAGGACGGTTTAAATCCGAAGTGTGCGGTGTTTCAGAACCTTTGGTGGTCAATGGATAGATGGCATCCAGCCCAATGCCTTTACTTGCCAGATCGGCCAGACAGTCTTCGATATTTTCCCAAATCTGCATATTGGCATATTCGTGATAATCCAGACCGGCACGTTTCAGCTTTTTGTCATCCAGTTCAAAACCCAACGGTTTGACCAGATGCAACTGCGCTCCTGTATTAGCACACAAACGGATGATATTGCCTGTATTTGCAGGGATTTCAGGCTCATATAAAACAACGTGGATCACAGCTTACTCACTCAATATATTTAATTCAGACACGACATTCGTCTTGCGCACGGGCAAAGCAGTGCTTTGCTTCTCCTCTTACTTCAGGCACAGCCTTCATCTTGCGCTCGAGCAAAGCAATGCTT
>DFCG01000020.1:0-9910 GCA_002367455.1 Acinetobacter sp. UBA3060
ATGCCGTTTAAAGAAATTCAGGCACAAGTAGAAAAAGAATTGGGTAAACCTTTGCAGCAACTTTTCCAGCAGTTTGATGAACAGCCATTTGCCGCGGCCTCGATTGGTCAGGTGCATAAAGCCACCCTGCCGAATGGCCAGCAAGTTGTGGTCAAGGTGCAATATCCTGGTGTCGATGAAGCCTGCGAAAGCGACCTGAAGCAAGTTCGTCTGGCACTGCGCATGATGGGCGTATTAAAGATTGATCGTAAACTTCAAGATCAGCTTTTTAAAGAAATTCAGCACAGTCTGGACAATGAGTTGAACTATGAAATTGAAGCCCAGAATCTGGAAATTGCCCGTGCCTTCCATGAATCTCTGGACAATAAAATTGTGATTCCGAAAGTGTTTCATGAGTATTCATCGCGACATATTTTAACCTTAAGCCAGGAGCTTGGTGAAAGTATTGAAACCGCCAGCACTTGGCCACTCGAAACCCGAAATGCTTTGGGACGCCGTTTATTCCGTGCCATTGGTCAGGAGATTTTCTATCTGAAACGCTTTCACTGTGATCCACATCCAGGCAACTTTGCCTTCCGTGAGGATGGCTCTGTTATTGTTTATGATTATGGTGGCGTCAAAACCTTATCAACTGAAGTGATTGGACATTTTAGGGAACTGATCCATGCTGCACGCGAGAAGAATATTCCCGTGATCGAGCAACAACTGGATGCACTGCATTCCTTGACTGAAACTGGAAAATTCCCGAAAGAATTATATGAACAATGGCTGGAAGTGCTCATGCGTCCTCTGGTCACTCACTATGATTTTGCCGAAAACTCAGCGCATCATGATGGGATGGAGNNTAAGTTGAGACGATAGGCTTACACGCTGTAACCCTAGATTACTTGAAATATCAAATGTTACATTATAACATTTAATCAAGAATCATGAGGAAGTTAGATATGCGTTCAGATATCCATCCCGAGTATCGTGAAGTGTTATTCCATGATACCAATGCCGATGCCTATTTCGTGATTGGCAGCACGATGAACTCGAGCCAAACTAAAGAATATCAAGGTAAAACATATCCTTATGTAACACTAGATATTTCAAGCGCTTCTCATCCTTTCTATACGGGTGAGCAACGTCAGACCAGCAATGAAGGACGTGTGGCAAGCTTTAATAAACGTTTTGGCCGCTTTAAACGTGGTTAAAATCGAAAACCCTCGGTTATCTTAAGATTTAAATCGTGGTTTATGTCAGGAAATGACCTCCAATTTCCTGACTTTTTTATGTGCTTATTTTAACTCTGTGCCAACACGAGTGAAGTTAAATAAAAGCCCAGCGCCAGAACAATAATGCCGACAATCAAGCTGGATAATGCATATAAAAGCGCTAGGCCCATAGCGCCATGTTTCAATAAAACAAAGCTTTCCAGACCGAAACTGGAAAATGTGGTAAAACCACCGAGAATCCCCACCATTAAAAACAGACGAGCTTCTTGTTGGAGTGCTGGATATTTCTGGCTACAGGCAAAAAAAATCCCGGCACATAAACAGCCTAAAATATTGATCCACCAGGTGGGCCAAGGAAATTGCATTTGTGGTTTGAACAGCCAAAGTCCTGCTGCATAACGCAGACTGGCACCGATTGCCCCACCCATTGCCACCCAAAGCCAGCCCATATTTTTTCCTGTTCTATTTATTGATCAAGTTTATTTTATCCAAAGTTTCGTATTTAGCATGGATAAATTTCACTATTATCTTGAACCGAAAATCAATGAAATACCATGGAACTTCGCAAGAAAATTGCTATATTTATCACATCGAATTTTCATGAATAGCACAGGAAAAACAGCATGGCACAGGATTTATTGGCCCATTTGGCAGCAGGCGAAGCAAAATTTGCAGATGTGATTACTTATATCGAATCGCGTTATACGCATACACCGACTGCATTTAAAAATGGCCAGCAGAATAATGCGGCCACAGAAAACCAGGGCAGCGCCAAAATCTTTTCTTTTGCACAATTAAATGGTCTGGATCAGGCACAGACCTTAAGCCTGTTTGCTGAGCATTATGCTTCTGTACTGGCGACGCCAGAGGCGACTGATCATCAGAATATCCGCCAGTTTATGCTCAATGGCTGGGATGGAATTGCCTTTGAAGGTCAGGCTTTAACTGCGAAGTAAGTACTAAGCAGATAAAAAAACCGCTCAAAGGAGCGGTTTTTTATACAACTCAGAAGTGTATAGGATGTCTGTTTTAGCTCTTACCGACTTTTTCAATCCACTTAATGGAACTGACGCGGAAAACCTCACAAGCACCATCACCCGTATCAGTCGGAGTTAAGGACGATTTCCAGACCAGATCTTTGTCACGAACTTCAACCAGCTCCCCTTGCATACGCACCAGATCGCCACGTTTTACCTTTTTAATTGCCTTGGCAATTTCAGGATTGGCAGGAATGATATGCATATTGGACACCATCTGCTTGGCTTGTTCTACCGGCACTGGCACCCGATCCATTTTCCAGTTNNGAACCCAGAATACGAAAATCACCTTTAAAAGGCTGCAAGACCGAAATTGACTGGCCTTTAACGACGGGAGGCAAACCTTTGGCAATATTGTGGTCGACCGAACTATAGCCAGAAATAGGCAGCAACAGGCTGGCCAGCAAAGCATAATGTTTAAAGTATTTGAGCATAATTTTTAATCTAATCCTAATCAAGTTGATCAAACGTTTTAAGGATATCCTCTTTGATCTTACGGATTTTTTAATGAATAAACAGTTGAACTTGGTAACAAACTGCACGTATTTAGTCAGCTCGAAATATGCCCGTCATTTTATTTTTCAGTTAAGCTAGAACGTATTTCCATCAAATTAAAATAACTCAAATGCTGTATAAACTTTATCAACAACATATTTTTCCGCATCTGCTGAATCAGGTGATGCAAACACCATCCCTGATGGACTTACGTCGTGAACTGCTTTTGGGCATTTCCGGTGAAGTACTGGAAATTGGTTTTGGTACCGGGCTGAATCTGCCGTTTTATCAATCGGTTGACAAGCTCTATGCGTTGGAACCGAATGCTGATATTTTCAAACTGGCAGAAACGCGGATTCAGCAGGCTGCGTTTCCGGTTGAGCATATTCAGGCCAGCGCAGAAACTTTGCCTTTTGCAGCGAATAGCCTACAACATGTGGTTTCAACCTGGACACTTTGTAGTATTGCAGAGCTAGAGCAGAGCCTGCAGGAAATTTACCGTGTGCTACAACCGGGTGGGACTTTACATGTGGTCGAACATGTCCTGAATCGACAAAATTTGAATATTCAGCGTCTGCAACACTTACTCACTCCCATTCAAAAGAAAGTCGCAGATGGCTGTCATCTGAATCGGGATATTGAAACCGCCTTGCTGGAAATCGGCTTTGAAATAGAATCCTTAAGTTATGTAGATGCCGAGGGTATTCCAAAGATTGGCCAACGTATGTTGTTAGCACGGTTTCGCAAACCACAAGGCTAATTCACTACTATTTTGTATTTAGTGCTGCTGGACGTGGGTTACTTGCAGTAACTGACAATGGGCACGATATTCAGAGCCCGTTCCAACCCGGAATTCTTGTCCAGTCGTGCCTGAATGAACTGTCACCAGATCACCAGTGAGCGTGATTTTCTGCCCCGATTTTAGCCGGCGAATCTGATCGGCAATTTTTTCAGTGGCAGCAATCAGACTAAAATGCTGTACATGCGTATTGACGAAGTCACGCTCCGCTTTATTGGTTTGTCCTTCGAGCTGATAGCAGCGTTTTGCTTCATCAAACTCCAGTTTTGCCTGCATGGCTGGCAGCGGTTGAGTCAGCAATATCACATCAATATTGCTGAGATAGGCCAGATCATTAAAATGCCCTACCACTGGGCTGGCCTGATGCAATACCCGACGATCAGGTTTCACGAAACGGTGATCATGCATAATATAAGTCGCGGAAATGCGCTTAACGGGTTCTACTTTAAAGTTTTTAAGTACACCTTTTTCTTGCAGATGCGGAATGGCACGAAAAAACTCATTCCAGACCCAGAGTCCAAGTATAAACAGCAGCGCAGTGATCAGTAATTTTTGCATAATTTTTATTCTTCACTGGATTTTGGTCAATCCTGAAAATCAATCCGAATAGTTTCAAAACGTACCCGCCCTTCCTGAACCGCTCGGGCAATGGCTTGCTGGCCTTTGGTCAGACGTGCTCCGCCACTTTTAATGTCAATCAAAACCACTTCAATATCTTCAGCGTCGCCTTCCCCATCACGAAAATCGGTATAACCATCAAAGACCACATAATCGACTGGATCGCCCAGAAACTTGGCATCACTCGGCAGATATTGAAATTCCGGCATGATCGGCGCGAGCTGTTCCGCCATTTTGCCTTTGAGAACTGCACGGCTGGTATTCACGCTGCGTTTTTGCGCGGCAATGAGGGACTGCTGATGCTCCAGTTCCAGCTCGGCAATATACTGCTCATATTCGGCCTTGATCCGTCCATTGCGCGTCTGACTTAAAATAATAGTGGTCAATACCACCCCGATACATGCGCCAATCAACATGGCCATCCATATGGACATTCAATCTTCCTAATTTGCCTGATTTTTATAGCATCGCATTCGACTGAAGTTGAGGACTTCGGCCATTTGCATACTTGAAAAGAATGATATGCTAGGCCGGAACAGAATAAAATCACCTTGAGTCATGAAAACAATTTTAGTTGCGAATCAGAAAGGCGGTTGTGGCAAAACCATGACAGCCATTAGTTTGGCGTCAGCACTCGCACAAAAGGGTTATAAGGTGGCATTGGCCGATGCCGACAACCAGAAATCAACATTGCAATGGCTCAAGCATCGCCCGGCACAGGCGGCACAGATCCAAAGTCTGGACTGGCGCAATAGCAAGTCTATTGGTGATGCGCCCAAACAGATCGAATACCTGATTATTGATGCACCAGGTGCTTTGACCGACGATCATGCCGAACAGCTGATCAGTGAAGCACATGCGATTATCATCCCGATCCAGCCTTCTTTTTTTGATATCGATTCGACCCGCCGTTTTCTCAAACATTTGCAGGATATTAAACGCATCCGTAAGGGCAAGGTTGAAATTTTACTTTTGGCCAACCGTACCAAACCAAATGCCGCCAGCAATCAGGACATACAACAATTTTTTGACAAGATCGACCAGCAGCCAGTGGCCTGGATTTCGGAACGTGCCCCTTATAGCCGACTGGCTATGGAAGGCCTGTCCGTCTTTGATAAACCTCAGAAAATCTACCGGGAACTGCAGGCTCAATGGCAACCGGTACTGAATGCCATTATTGATGATCCGAGTCAGTGGTTTTGAGTCAATCATCTGAATCGTGGTATAGCTTTGGGAAAATAATCTCGCTACTTGGCTAGCTATCATTTTCGATCGCTTTTTTTTCAGTTAATATGCCTGAACACGACCTAAAAAATGAGTCATTAAATTCAGTGCAACAGTACGCGCCTACATTACAAAAAGTCTTATTATTTGGATTGTTCTTTATCCTGATTTTTTTGAGTTTTCATATACTCAAGTATTTCATCATTCCTGTAGTTTGGGCAGCAATTATTGCCTATATGACTTGGCCCTTGTATCAATCGGTGTTACGCTTGTGCGGCAATCGACCGACATTAAGTGCAACCGTAATGATCTTGGCCGTGATTCTGGTCTTTGGTCTGCCGTTTATTTTCGCCATTTTCATGCTGCAGCACGAAGGTCGTAACCTGTATTTTGAATTGCAGCGACAGGTCTTTTCCGGTCACCTGAATGTCCCTGATTTTATTCGCGGGCTTCCGATTGTCGGCAAGGAAATTACCCGAACCTTAAATGAAATTAACACTGATCCGCAGAGTATTGCACTGTCGGTATCGACCTGGATTCAAGGCCATCTGAATTACGGCAAAGTGGTGTTGAATGAAGTGAGCAAAAACATCTTTAAATTATGTTTTGCGATACTTTCGCTGTTTTTCTTCTACCGTGATGGTCAGACTATTTTAAATCAGGTGCGTAAAGCCTTTGAAATGGTGGTCGGTCCACGTGTACATCATTATTTTTCCACCATTTCTGCGACTACACGTGCCGTAGTATATGGCGTCGGTTTGACCGCAATTGCACAATCCTTATTGGCTGGTCTGAGCTATTTTGTTGCAGGTGTGCCGAATCCGATGGTTTTAACCATTGTGACCTTTATTTTTGCCCTGATTCCCTTTGGCCCACCTCTCGCCTATAGTGCGGTGGCGCTATGGCTGTTTTCACAAGGACAAACCATTGAAGCCATTGGGGTCATGGTCTGGGGTGTCTGTATTGTCAGTACTGCCGATAACGTCATTCGTCCACTGGTNNATGATGCCTAAAGCCACCATGGCACATGAGATTGATCCAGAAACCAAGAACACACCGCCCAAAGCGCCTTAAAGCATAGAGAGAATTGACTTAAACAAAACAAAACATTTAAGTACTGATTCTATATAGAGCTTCTGATCTTGCTCTGTTTAAATGAACTCACAAAACAGAATAAAGATCAGGATGCCAAAATCATGTCTTCATTGTTTAAAATTACGACACTTTGCGCGTTAAGCGCCGCACTTTTTACCGGTTGTGCATCAACCTCTCCATCAAATGAAGTGGTCAAAGCAGTAACTGTGAATGCTGTAACTGCTCAAGGTGTGGGCCAAGAGATTGGTACCGTATTACTCAGTGACAGCCCAGCCGGTCTGGTTATTCGTACCAACCTGAAACAACTTCCTGCGGGTGAACGTGGTTTCCATATTCATGAAAATGGTTCATGCGCACCTGCCATGAAAGACGGCAAGATGGGCGCAGCACTGGCTGCAGGTAGCCATTACAATCCAAATCAGGCTCCACATCACGGTACACCAGTGACCGGTCATCTCGGTGATTTACCCGCATTGAAAGTCAATACTGACGGAACTGCACGTGTGACCCTGCTTGCGCCACGTCTGAAATTGGCTGATGTTCAGGGTCGTGCGATTATGGTTCATGCCGGTGGCGATAACTATTCCGACAACCCATTACCCTTGGGCGGCGGCGGTGAACGTATTGCCTGTGGTGTGATCTAAACACCTTCATGCCAATGACTAAATAGAAAAAACGGGCACTATGCTCGTTTTTTTAATGGATTTTTCTTTTATTTTGGCGTCTAAATTGCATTCAGAACTTTGCGTTTTTACTTTCCGGATCCTGTCCTTGTGAATGCTGCCCGACCTGCGACTGCTACTTTTGTTAAAATTATAAAACCTGTCCTGCTGCCCTTTCAGTCCAGTGCGCTGATGACTTATTGCCTGCAGATCCTGCTGGTGTTTTTAGGTACCACTTTCGGTCTGAAATTTCTGGGTTATGAGTTCTTGATCGTTCCAGTAACGTTAGGGGCTATTGCCACGGCACTGACTGATTTTGATGACCGGCTAAGCCTGCGTTTGCGCAACCTGTTACTGGTCATCATTCTGTTTTTTAGTGTCAGCAGCATTCTGGAATTTCTTGCTCCGCATAAATTCTGGTTTGCACTGTGGCTATCACTGTCGAGTGCGCTGTTTATTCTAATGGGTGCCTTAGGCCAACGTTATGCCACAATTTCATTTGGCACCATTTTACTGTCAATCTATACCATGTTCGGCCTGGGCGAATATCAGCACTGGTATGAACAGCCACTTTATTTTGTCATTGGGGCGCTATGGTACGGCCTGACGTCTATTCTGTTTTTTCTGCTGCGTCCTACTTTGCAGGTTCAGGAAAATCTCGCACAAAGCTTGCAGCACATGTCGGATTTACTGCTAAGTAAAGCCAAACTGTTTGATCCGGACCAGCATCCGAATGTTGAAACCCTGCTCTATGAGTTGTCACTTAAAAATACTTTAGTCATTCAGAGTTTTAACCGCAGCAAAGATTCGCTATTGACCCGACTCAAAGCTTCGCGTGCCAATCGTAATACCATTTACTGGCTGAATCTGTATTTTTTGATGCAGGATATTCATGAACAGGCCACCGCGAATTATCTGCATTATGAACAGATCGAACAGCATTTTAGCCGCACTGACCTGATTTTCCGGATTCAAAAAAATATCCGCCTGCAAGCCCTCGCCTGTCAGCATCTGGCAGGCTGTGTGCTGCGCAATGAAAAATTTTATCTGTCTGCAGATGATGAACTGGCATTAAAACATTTACAGGAATCGATGCAGGACTGGATTGCTCAACACCCACAAAATATTGAAGTTAAAAATTTACAGCTTATTCTGGCCAATCTGCTGAGTGTACATGAGCAGTTACAACACCTGCATGATCAACAGGCACTGTATAAGCCACGCTATCAGCAGCATTTTGATGACCTGAGTCTGTTTGATGATGATATTCGCGATAGCACAGATCTCTGGCTGAAACTCAAACCGCACTTGAGTCCGCAATCGGCACTCTTTCGGCATGCTGTGCGGATTGCCATTGTGTTTCTAGTCGGCTATGCCATTTCATTATTGCCCTTTGCGAAAAATGGCTACTGGATTTTACTGACCAGCCTGTTTGTCTGTCAGATCAGTTATTTTGCCACCAAAAGCCGGCTCAAATTGCGGACCCTAGGAACATTATTAGGGGTCATGCTGGGCGTTCCCATTCTGTATTTTGTGCCAAGTGTCGAAGGTCAGTTACTCCTGACAGTGATTTTTGGTGTCGGTTTTTTCTATCTACGTTCCAAAAAATATGCCATGGCCACTCTTATGGCGACCTTGATGGTACTCCTGATTTTTAACCTGAAAGGTGCCGGTTATGCCATTATTTTACCGCGTATTATTGATACCCTCATAGGCTGTCTGATTGCCTGGATGGCAGTAAGCTGGATCTGGCCTGACTGGAATTTCCGCAATATTTCCAGCAATATTAAAAAATCATCACTTGCTACGCTGGACTATTTTGCTGCAGTGGTCGAGCAATATCAAAACGGTAAAGATAACAGTATTGCTTACCGGACTGCACGGCGTCTGGCCCACAATGCACAGATTGATTTATCCAGCATGATTTCAAGCCTGAGTACCGAACCGAATCCAGATCCGCAACTAGTCAAAAGTGCCTTTCGCTATCTGGTTTATAGCCATAGCCAGCTCAGCTATATTGCAGCATTGGGGAGTCACCGTGAGCAGGTTACTGATGCACAAATTCTGGTTTTAATGCGCTGGTGTCAGCAAACCTTAACTGGGGTATTACTGCAACAACAGCCTTTAGCTACCTACGACATCGATCATAAACTGGCAGAAATTCAACGCTTAAGTAACCAGGAAAACCAGTCAGCACATCTGCTTTTGGTGCTGAAACAGATCAGTTTATTGCTGGAAACCTTACCGGAATTACTAAAATTACGTCATGAATTACTAGGTGCCGAGATTAAATAACCAACTGCCTTACTTGGTTATAACTTATTAAAAATATTGAATATATTTTTATTATTAAGATTCAATATTCAGGTGATATTCGGTACACTCAAAACCAATTCGGTTAAATCAATATGTATTATGAACATCAAAACTTTGCGTCTGGTCGGTTTGCTTGAAGGGATTTCATTCCTGCTGCTGTTATTTATCGCGATGCCAGTGAAATATATGATGGATAATCCGATTCTGGTCAAATATGTCGGTATGGGTCATGGGGTACTGTTTGTGCTGTTTCTGGTGGTGTTATTCGCAGTATGTGAAAAACAGAAATGGTCTCTCAGCATGTTTGTGATGGGTTTAATCGCTTCGATTCTGCCTTTCGGTCCATTCCTGTTTGATATGAAACTAAAGAAGCTGGAACAGCCCGCTGAAGCTTAATTGTAGAATCCTAATATAATTAGATCAGTCAAAAGAAAATTCTCTCTCCCT
>DFCG01000041.1:0-5047 GCA_002367455.1 Acinetobacter sp. UBA3060
ATGGTGGGGATAGAGAGACTCGAACTCTCACGCCCAGAAGGCGCTGCGACCTGAACACAGTGCGTCTACCAATTCCGCCATATCCCCATGGCTGTGTATATTATAGTGATCAGACCTGATTCACAAGTAGTTCTGCAAAAAGCTAAATACTTTTATATCAAAAATTAAGCAGTTAATTCATTATTGAGCAAATAATGCTCTATTTAGACCAACATATAAAATTGATGAACACAATGGAACTGATCCATATGACATTTAAATTATTCAATATGCAGATTGCATGCAATACCATGAAATTTGCTAAAGTTCTGCCCTTGCATGATCATTCGCTGGAGAATTTAAATCCAGAACGCATTGATGTTCATCAACCATGACAGCAAAAATCTGGTACTAAAAAACCGCCCTTAAATTTCAGGCAATAAAAAAGCAAGGCACTCGCCTTGCTTTAATATGATGGTGGGGACGGAGAGACTCGAACTCTCACACCTCGCGGCGCTGGAACCTAAATCCAGTGCGTCTACCAATTTCGCCACGTCCCCATCAGGGTACCAACTTAGCGTTGGATTTCTTTCAAACTTTGGCAGAGGATCAAGGATTCGAACCTTGACGAACGGTTTTGGAGACCGTCATGCTACCATTACACCAATCCTCTACTTCCACCCAATATCCAGTTACCCAAATATTGATTGGTGGGGACGGAGAGACTCGAACTCTCACACCTCGCGGCGCTGGAACCTAAATCCAGTGCGTCTACCAATTTCGCCACGTCCCCAATGGCTGTGTATATTATAGAGATCATTTCCAGCTGACAAGCCGTTTATCATAAAAAAACACTCGTTTGATTAAATAAGAAACAATTCAAGTTTTATTGTATTTTTCTCATTCAATTTCAGTCATTAAGTAGTCTTTCACAGCTTGAAAATCGGCCAATCTATGCTGCTTCTGCTTACTTAACATTTCTTCTAATAAGCCTTGAAAAGCCTGTAAGTGCTGCGGTAACTCAACTTTCAGACGCTGACAATGCAAAAAGGCCCAATCCAGATAATCTGTCGCCTGTAAACGCTGACCACTCAACCACTCATAAAAAATAACACCCAAAGCATAAACTTCACTTTGTAGGCTCTTGGCTTGGCCTTGGAACAGTTCCGGCGCCATATAACGCGGTGTCGCATTCAGTTCATGCAGGTCATTCTGATGGAGTATTTGGACATGCTCAAAATCAAGCAGGCAGACCCTGCCCTGATTATTTACAAAATGTTCCTGCTTTAAATCGGCATGCAAATAACCCAATTCTTGCAGGCAGATTAAAGGCTCCACAGCTTGCAGCAAATGTTGCCGAATTTGCGTGATGGATTGCTGATGCGGCATGATCTGAAAATGCGCCGGCGCATCGACCAGAATTAAGGCCTGCTCAAATTGTTCATGATTGATCTTGAAAGGCTGTTGAATAATTTGATGTGGAAGGAAAAAATTTAGATCACCTGAGCTGGCATGAGCCTGATAAAAATCCAGCTCATGTTGCCAGCCTAGTTCAGCATGTGGAGATGATATTAAACTATCAGATCTATGCGATATCTGGGTTTTTAGCCAGAGCGCATTTCCCTTGGCATAATAAAGACGCCGACCAAAACCCAGACTACGGGCTTTGGTTCGTAGTTCAAAATCAGAAATATCGAGATGATCTAAATTAAGTCGTGGCAATGTATTCAGGTATTGGATTAAGTGTATGCTGATAATTTAGCAGCTCCAGACAATGCTGAATAGTTTTCCCGACCCGTTCCTGAGTCTCAATGAGGGAGATTTTTGGCCAAGTAGCCCGCTCCCCTTCACGCTGTAAAATTTTAAACAGATACGGCCGCGGATTTTGCAACATATAGCTATAGTGGCGTAGGCTATATTTACCGACAATATTCACATCACCATAATAACGCTGGTCAACTACACCATAGCCATGATCCAGTAGACGGCGTACAGGAGGCAAGCTACCGGCATGTTCCCGGGCGAAATCCATCATTCCTTTGGTAATCACCGCGCCCTGACGGCGAACAATTCGTTGTGGCCAGCTCAAAGTACCTTTACGGAAACGTGAAATATCATCCTGCATGAATGGCACGATATGCGGGTTGGTCTGACTGGCAATGGTATAATTGATATTATACAGGCGTGCCATTTTCTCCTGCGGAAAATCACTGCGCACGCTGCCATCCACCCAGCGGGTTGAACCCATATAAGGCGTATATTGATCATCATAGCGCTTACTGGTCAAACGAACCGGTGGAAACAGAACCGGCACCGCACAAGACGCCAGTACCGCACTCCAGACCAGCAAATCCGGAGAAGTATAGGCATTTAAAATGCGTGCATCCTGTCCAGCATCATAAGGTGCAACCGCAATATTGATATGCAGACCTGAGGTTTTGAGTGCTTCTTCGAAGGTCAGATCACCCAGATTTTCGACCAGAAATTTTTTTAGATATTTTACATCCGCCAGACCACCATTACCTTTCATCAATTCACTCATGGTGCGGAAATGAAAAGCCTCATGAAAGAAATTATGGCCTTTCAAAATATCAATATATTGCGAAGGTTTGGATACACCTAACATGGCGGTCATGATGGCACCCGCACTTGAACCGGACATTACCTTCGGCAACAAGTCCTGCTCCATTAAGGCTTTGCATACACCAGTATGAAACAGACCCAGCGTCGAACCACCGGAAAACATCAGGGCTGGCTGGCCATAGGCGCGCTGACAATGCTGAAAATATTCGATTTTTTCTTCCATACTGAGACAGGTACAGTCTATTGAAGCAATATAGGCTAAGCCTTGGCTGACTTCTTCGACATAATCTTCAATAATTCTTTTAGTGCCCACATAGGCTTCGGTAAACAGTAGAGGATGGGCAATGTTGGCAATATCGTAGCTCAGGCCTTCGCGCAAAATATACATCAGGTCACGGGTGCGCTTTTGTTGTCGATAGCGTCGTAATTTACCCAGACGATGTGCGATCACTTCTGCATCAAAGTAGGGTGAACTGTTATCAAATTTCCATTCCTGTGCACCTGATTCTTCATCTATTTTCAGGGCAATATATTTCCATTCCTCATAGGACTCAGCCTGTTGCAGCTGCTGCTTGAGCTTTTTAATACGATAGGCCTGATGTGGATTAATATCCTGAGTAAAATCTTTAAACAGCATCTGCCTTTTCCCTATATTTATTCTTGATACAGCTCGTACCCAGAGCCAGAAAATGTGTACAAATTTTCTATCCTCTACAATAACGAAAATTCTCTACTTTAAGCAAATTATCATACTTTTCTGGCTTTGACTGTGAATTTTGCAATGGTACTATCTTAGCCATAATTTTAAATCTGTAATGTTAAATCATGGCGAAAATTGAGTTACCTGACCATATTTTAAATGCCCTTTCGACTGTTCTGCAGCAACTTCAGCAAAGTCTGCCCGAACTAAAACAAATTCCTGATTTTTCTGCTCATGCCTATAAATGGCAACATGGTGAACTCAAACCTATTCATCAGCTTAGACAGATGGAACTGGCCGATTTAAAAGGGATTGAGCGACAAAAAGAAAAAGTCATCCAGAACACGTTGCAGTTTTTAAACGGCTTACCTGCCAATGATGTCTTACTGACCGGTTCACGCGGTACGGGTAAATCCTCCATTGTTCGTGCCCTACTCACCGAGTATGCAGATCAAGGGTTACGATTAATTGAAATCGAACGGGATGATTTATCCGATCTGCCTCAAATTCAGCAACTCATTGCAGAGCGTCCAGAGAAGTTCATTGTCTACTGTGATGATCTGGCCTTTAATGCCGAAGATGAAAATTATCGCAGTTTAAAGAGTGTTCTGGATGGTTCTTTACAGTCCGGTTCCAGCAATTTTGTGATTTATGCGACCAGTAACCGTCGTCATTTATTACCCGAATTCATGCATGAAAATACGCCCGTTACCCGAGTTGATGTGCCGCAATATACTGAATTACATCCTCAGGAAGCGATTGAAGAAAAAATTTCACTGTCTGACCGCTTTGGTTTATGGCTGTCTTTCTATCCAATGGATCAGAACCTGTATTTGGAAATTGTCGAACATTACCTCAAAAAGGCAGGCATGGAACTCACGCCAGAAACCCGTGCTGAAGCCCTACGCTGGTGTCAGGCACGCGGTCAACGTTCAGGACGTGCTGCCTATCAGTTTTCCAAGCACTGGATTGGTTCAACCCAACTAAATGCCTCTTAACANNAAAGCACGTCAAGACGAAGTAATTGAAACGCTTAAGGCTGAACAGGTTCATGTCGAGTCCTGGTTTTATCTGCAACTTCATGGTCAGGACTATTTGATTGCATATATGCGCGCCGACAATATTCAAAAAGCGCAAAATATTGCAAAACTCAGTACTTTCCCAATTGACCAAGTGCATAAACAGTTTAAAACTTCATGGCAAGCGGTTTATCCCGCCGAATTGTTATTGGATGCTACAGTTACCTGATTTATTAGCACGGCTATTCAAAATAGTTTTGTAATAAAGACTTCTCCCCAATCAATAATAAAAAAAGCCCTGGAAATACAGGGCTTTTTTGACATCTCGAATTATTGTTTATCACCGATAATGGTAGACCATAGCAGGTCATCAATTTCACTGCCATTGAAATAAACAGTAGCCTTCAATGATTCAGGCTGGTTCTGTTTGACCTCAATTACCTGATCATCGCTGTCCTTAATTCTAAGCACGCCCTCTTTTGGCAAATGCTTATAGTTATTTAATACGGTTTCATCCATTTTAAATGGTGTCGTGGTATTAAAATCAAAACTGTAACGATAATCTGCCAGATCAGGCTGACCGATAATTGTACCGCGACTGGTTAAGGTACGAATCCCATTGCTACCACTGCCATAATCATCGACCAGGCTATAATTATAATTACGTACTTGCAGATATTCTTTGCTCTTTGTATCAAACGCGGCTCCAGAAGTACCCGCCTGATCGGTCTCGGCTATACGCTGGAATTCCAACTGATCGATTTGA
>DFCG01000042.1:0-4767 GCA_002367455.1 Acinetobacter sp. UBA3060
AGAAAATATGTATAAAAAATAATCAAAAATTAAAATGACAAATAAGGATATAGATGGATTAAAAGAAGATACCCATCAAAATGAATATCTTCTTTTTCTGTTTGAACTTAGGCCGCTTTTCTATAAATATTGGCCTGAATCCACAAGTTGCCACGAATATACTGGCCAATCTGGAAGTCTCTGTACTGGTCATTCCGCGTTGCAATCCGGATCAAGGTCGCAGGCTGGCCTTCATCATGAATGAGGGTGACATCATAAAGGGTATAGTCCTGACCCATAAACTGCATAGTCGTTTTACCGACAATATTGCCCTGGAACCAGGCTTCATCTTCCTGACCCATGGTTTCGCCGTATAGATAAGCTACCATTTTAGAAAAATCTACGGTTACAGGTTCTTTATCTTCTTCGCACTGCGGCTGCCAGGCATCAATCTGTTCCTGCAAATTATCCGGTGCTACACCATTATTGGCAGCCAGAATATCATTCAAGGCACGGTGGTGCTTGATCGAAGCCGGATCATCAACCACCAGATGCTCATGATCTGCGACCGCTTCAAGTTCATAGGCCCAGCCATTCAGATTCACCACATAGGACTGGTCTTTTTCATAATGCGGATGATTGACGCTATACAGGTTATCGAAAGCGTAAATAATATTATTAGCACCCAGATTCAGGCGCAATACAGCCTGAGTATTGGATTTACAGCTAATAATCCGGTCAATCGTGGCTTTCACCTGATAAGGACTGTCAAAGCACGGAAAAGCAGTTTTTACTGCTTGAGGTTTGTTGTTTTCGACGGCGATCACTTGACTCAACTGTACCGCAGCTTTGCTCGGTCCCTGAATCAGCCAGGTCTCTGCATCCATATCACATTCTTGTGTACAAAGGCCCATCGGCATGATTGGTTCATCAAGAGCTTTGCCTAACCACTGTGGAACATCTGTGCCAGGGTTGTCGGTGAGCAAGGTCCAATGTTCGACATGACTACCGAAATTTTGATCATCAATGGTGATGATCTCTGGGCTATTCTGATTTTTCATATGCACAATTGATCTTGGATGATGTATTTATAGTTAATCGAGGGTCATTGCGATTTTTCAAGTCAATCGAATGAATTTTAAAATTAAAATGCCAGTCAAATGAAGTCAATTTTTTTTCTCACGTGAATCATGCCAGTTTTACCGGGCACATACTTTTTAAAATATTGATGACAGATGCAATGAAAATGGAGCGATTTAATCATCAACCTGATCACTGCAATTTGCTAGAATAACCATGATTTATACCTTAATGGGAAGCCCTGTGTTGCCATTCAAACTTTGGGTCGATGCCGATGCATTGCCCCGTATTCTGCGAGATGTGATTATTCGTGCTTCGGATCGCTATCAGCTAGAAGTCACTTTTGTTGCCAACCAACCAGTCGGAATAACTCCTTCGATCAGAATTAATTCAATTCAGGTGATGAGTGGGGCGGATGCTGCGGATAAAGAGATTATTCTGCGCATGAAAGAGCATGATATTGTCATGACCCAAGATATTCCCTTGGCTGCGGAAGTGATTGAAAAAGGCGGAATTGCGATTCATCCCCGTGGTGAAATTTATACTACGGCCAATGTCAAAGCGCGCTTACATCTGCGCGATTTTATGGACAGCTTACGCGGAGCGGGCGTGCAAACGGGCGGTCCGCCACCGATTTCAGAACGGGATAAACGCGAATTTTCCAGCGCACTCGATCAGACCATCCAAAAACAAAAACGTAAAACTTCCGCGCTTTAAGCCTTATTCAGAGTGACTCGCATGCCCACACAAACCAATATGATTGCCACCTATCTTTTATTGGTTTTTATCTGGGCGACGACACCGCTAGCTATTGTCTGGAGTGTGACGGATTTGCATCCGCTCTGGGCTTTGGCATTGCGNNTATCTGGCCACGGATTATCTGAGTTCAGGCATTATTGCCCTGATGTTCGGACTGGCGCCGATTATTACCGGTTTAATTGGCCGTTTTGTATTTCAGCTTAAGCTCTATCCTTCGCAGTGGGGTGGTATGGCGATTGCCTTGCTGGGTCTGGGCATTATCTGTGTCGGTGGCAAAGATCAGCATATTCAGCCGATTGGCATAGGCCTGATGTTGCTCAGTGTTTTTATTTACTGTGTTTCGATGTTCTGGGTGAAAAAAGTTAATGCACCTCTCGAACCTATGGCACAAGCGGCCGGTTCTATTGCTGTTTCAGCGGTCATGGCCTGTACCATGTTGCCATTTATCTGGCAATTTGCACCAACCCAGATCCCACAGGCAAAATCGCTAATTGGACTCAGTTATGCTGTAATCATGGCTTCCCTGATTGCGATGTTCTGTTATTTTAAACTGGTGCAGAAAATCAAGGCGACCACTTTGTCATTGACCACCGTATTGACGCCGATGCTGGCCTTATTTGTCGGGGTGATTCTGAATGATGAAAAATTATCGGGTGGAGCAGTCTTTGGCGTCGTTATCTTACTGGCTGGTTTGTTGTTATATTTTTCCAGAGAAATTAAAGCGAGCTATAACGCTCGCCTTTCATCACCCAGCAGCACTGACTAAAGCAGTAATTTAAACAAAGTGAGCCTTGACGCATTCACCCAGTTTGACACGGTCTTGGGGATGCATGGTAATAAAATATGCACCAGTCCGATATTTGCCATTTTCTTCTTCGCGACTGTAGGCCACCTGAGCGGTTGCTGCAATATGGAAGAAATTTTCCGGATGACTCAAAGTCACGTGCAGATAGGTGCCTTCAGCGATAGGGCGCTCATTAAAGAAACTAAAACCGGTTTCTGAAAAGTTCACTTGCTCTGGTACAGGTAACATGCTTTGTACAATTGCGTCATACAAAGAACCGGTAATAAGGTTTAACTTTTGATTAAATAAGGATAAGATTCGAGCAATTTGTTGATCTTTTTCAGATAATTGTTCTAATTCGTAGTTAACCGCATGATCAAATTGATCTAGTTCTGCAAGTAGTAGAAAATAGCGGGGCAAGACGAAGTTAGGATCGTAAGGATCATTCAAGGCAACATCATCGGAAATAATCTGATAATTAATTCGTAAGGCAGCATCGATTCGAGACATGACGCGTCTTTCCGTAAATCCGTTTGGATGCTGTACATTTTCCATAATTTATTACCTCGGACTAGATGGTTATGTTCAAACCAATCTCGCTGTATATAGGGTTGAAATATACTCGCGCACGGCGTAGTAACCACTTCATTTCTTTTATCGCGTTGGTCTCAATGATCGGCCTCACACTCGGTGTGGCAGTCCTCATTACAGTGTTGTCTGTGATGAATGGTTTTGACCGAGAGTTAAAGAATCGTGTCTTAGGAATGATACCTCAAGCGACTGTTTCCTCAACACAAATTTTAACAAATTGGCCAGAACTTGCAAAGCAAATTGAAGGGCATGAGCATGTTCAGGGAGTCGCACCTTTTACTCAATTACAAGGCATGCTGACCGCACAGGGTCAGGTCGCCGGCATTATGGTCAGCGGGATTGAACCCGAGTATGAGAAAAAAGTTTCAATTATACAAAACCATATGGTTGAGGGCAGTATCGACAGCCTGGAAAAAGGTGAATTTGGTATTGTTTTGGGCAAGCAAATGACCGATGCCATGGGTGTGGGTTTAAATGACAATATTACTCTGGTTTTGCCAGAAGCCACCCCATCACCAGCCGGTGTCGTCCCACGTTTTAAGCGTTTTAAAGTCGTGGGAATTTTCAGTATTGGTGCTGAAGTTGATTCTATGATGGGTTATATCGCTTTAAATGATGCGTCGACTTTACTGCGTCTTCCGGATGGTGCGCAGGGTGTGCGTATGAAGCTGGATGATATTTTCCTGGCACCACAAGTGTCTCAGGAAATTGTGCGTGATTTGCCGGGGAATTTCTATGCTTCGGACTGGACTTATACCCATGGTAATCTGTTCAGCGCGATTCAGATGGAAAAAGCCATGGTCAGCCTGCTTTTATTCCTGATCGTTCTAGTCGCGGCATTTAATATTGTGTCTTCACTGGTGATGGTGGTGACGGATAAAAAATCGGACATTGCCATTTTAAGGACTTTGGGGGCTTCACCTGCCACCATTACCAAAATCTTTATGGTGCAAGGTACCGTGATTGGGGTGATTGGAACTTGTGCAGGGGCCATCCTCGGGATTATTGCGGCAACCAGTATCAGTAGCTTTATTGGCTGGCTCAACAATACTTTAGGCCTGAATATGTTTGATGCCTATTTTATTAACTACTTACCTTCGTATCTGCGCTGGCAAGATGTTCTGGTGATTGTAGGCTTGTCACTGGCACTTAGTTTTGTCGCGACGATTTACCCCGCTTTACGTGCAGCAAAAATTCAACCGGCAGAGGCTTTGCGTTATGAGTAATCTGATTTTAGATGCCCAGAATATTCACAAATCCTTTACCGATGGCAAGGCCACTGTCGATGTGCTTCGCGGCTTGTCGCTACAGGTAAAAGCAGGTGAGTTTGTTTCGATTGTAGGTTCAAGTGGTTCAGGCAAAAGTACCTTATTACATGTTTTGGGTGGATTGGATCGCCCGACGTCAGGTCAGGTCATGGTGAATGGCCGCCGTTTTGATACCTTGTCTGAAGCGGAACGCGGTTATGTGCGGAATGAGCATTTGGGCTTTGTTTATCAGTTTCATCACCTGTTGCCAGAATTTACGGCACTGGAAAATGTGGCCATGCCGCTGATGTTACGCGACAACATGAA
>DFCG01000042.1:4789-5183 GCA_002367455.1 Acinetobacter sp. UBA3060
CCGACCGGAAATCTGGATCGCAAGACTGCAGCAAAGATTTTTGAACTGCTGACCGAATTGCAACGTGAGTTCAATATGGCGATGCTGATTGTGACGCATGATGAACAGCTAGCCCATGCAGCAGATCGGATTTTACATATGCAGGATGGTCTCTGGATTGAACCATAAATAACGAGAATATTCGCATTTGATTGAAGCTCACTCCGGTGGGCTTTATTATTGAGCAAAATAATAACAAGACAGAATAAGATTCAATGTTGCAGTGGCTATGTATTGGCTGGATTTTAGGCCTTGCGTGTATGGGGAAAAGTTTCCTGTCTGTTCAACTGAGCGGAACGGCAGTTTTGATCGTTGCGCTGTTGTGGTATATGGGTTGCCATAAATTAAAGTTCAT
>DFCG01000042.1:5217-24104 GCA_002367455.1 Acinetobacter sp. UBA3060
GTCTATATCAAAGAGCTGAATAAACTGGGCGATCAGAATATCCAGCAAGCCCTGCATGTGCTTAACCCTGATGGCACTACAGTTAAGTGGATGGGTTTTCTGCCAGTTTCAGATCCTGTCATATCCAGTTTAGGAAATGATGTAACCAAACAGCAGACTCTTGAACTGGGACACTATTATTTATTACAAGGCCAGATTCGACCTAACCATAGTTATGCGACACCGGGTGCTTTTGATGCAGAAAAATGGGCCTTGCAGCAAAATGTTATGGCCGGGTTTAGGATTAAACATATCCAAGAGTTGCAACCGCAACAACTCTATGCACTAGGTCATGCTAAATATCTACGTCAGCAGAAAAATTTGAATCAGCGATTTTTGCTTTGGGTAGAACAGCAGCGACTGACCTTAAGAGAGTTTGTGGCCACACAGCCAGTACAGCAGAAAGGCTTGTTACTGGCTCTATTAAGTGGTGATGAAAGTCTCTTGGATCAAGCGACGGAACAACAATTCCAGCGTTTTGGCATGAGTCATTTACTGGCGATTTCCGGACCGCATGTCCTGATCTTTGCCTTTATCGTTTGTGGAGCGTTGCAATATCTGATTTCAAGGTACGTACCGCAGATTTATCTGAAATGGCCAAGGCAGTATTTTTTGAGTCTGCCTTTTTTGTTATGTGTATTGCTGTATTGTGCCTTTGTCGGTTTTGAAATTCCGGCGTTACGCACTTTACTGATTTGTGTGATTGTGACTTTTACGCTGCTGCTCAGGCAAAGTATGCAGCCATTAAAACTGCTGATTTTAAGTGCTGCCTTATTGTTGCTCTTTGATCCTTTTAGCATTTTGTCGGCCGCATTCTGGCTGTCTTATGGGGCCTGTTTTGTCTTGCTGCGGATCTATCAAACCATTCAGCAGCAACCGCATCAAACAGTACAAACAGCATTACAACGACTGTATTTTGCAATAAAAGTTTTGATGGAGTCGCAGTGGAAAATCTTTCTGGCCCTGTTTCCCTTAATGATGTTGTTTTTTAAGCAGGTGGCTTGGATTACCCCGCTAAGCAACCTGGTGGCTATCCCGTGGATTGGCCTGCTGATAGTTCCCGTAGATATTCTGGCGGCTTTATTATTTTTCATTTCTGAACCACTTTCGAGTCTGCTGTTTCAGCTCAATGATATTTTTATTCATATACTGCTGGCATTTTTGAATCTACTTGATCGGCTGTTTGCACCGCAACTGATTCCTGTGGCCATGAATGTCTGGATGATTGCTCTATGTATTTTGGGCTTATTAATTGTCTTTTTGCCGCGTGGCTTAGTGCCCAAAAGCTGGACAGCACTTGCCTGTTTACCACTGTGCATTCCTCAACTTAATCAGCATGCATTTCAGCTGTCTGTTCTGGATGTCGGGCAGGGACAGGCCATCTTCATTCGGGAAGGGCAAAAGAGCATGATGATCGATATGGGCGGTTATTATAATGAAGAAAAATTCAGTATTGGTCGGCAAGTGATTATGCCGTTTTTGTCTGTGCAAGGTGTTGGAGAACTGGATCAACTGATTTTGACTCATCTGGATCAGGATCATAGCGGTGCTTATTTCAGCATTAAAGATCAATTAAACATCAAGCAAGTGTCATCCAATCAGATGCCTGAAACCGCTACTTCTTCAAGCTTTCAGTTTTGTTATGAAGGACAGCAATGGCAATGGTCTGAAGAGATTAACTTTAAAATTCTGGCACCTCGGCAGCAGCAGTTAAATACGCCAAACTTCAATAAAAACGACCGATCTTGTGTGATATATCTGCAAGTTAAAAATGCCGGACCGTATCAAAAATTTTTACTGATGGGGGATGCGGGTTGGGAAACTGAATATCAGTTACTCCAAGATTATCCGGAACTTAAAGTCGATGTGCTGGTACTCGGCCATCATGGCAGTCAGCACAGTTCAGCCTATCAATTTTTAGAAGTTTTGCGACCTAAATTGGCGATTGCCTCGGCTGGGAAATTTAATCGCTATGGCCACCCGAGCCAACTGACGCAGCAACGGTTAAAAGCTCTTAATATTCCCTTATTGACCACGGCAGAACAGGGGAGTGTACACTTCCAGCAACAAGGCTCAGAACTGGTGCTTTCTGCCGAACGACATGAATGGCGGTGGTTGTATCGTCAGCCTTTAAGTCACTGATTCCAGCATCGGCAAAACTTCATGGGCGTCTTGTGTTCTCAACGCATTTACTTTGTCCAAGGCTTGTTCATGTTCAAGTTTATAGAGATTTCCTAAATCTTGATGCGCATTAAAGCGTTTATAACTCCAGTGATAATGTTCCGGATGGCGGCGAATTAAATTTTCAATACTGTTGATAATGACTTGCGTACCTTGATTGGCATTGCCACTATAAATTTTTTCATCAACCGTTTCGATAAAGATATCGAATCCATCTGCAGTATTACGTAGAGCATATAAAAACAGGGCGCGCGCTTTGGTCTTTTGAATCAGCTTGGCACTCAAATTACTCGTAGCTAAAGGCACACCGAAATAGGGAATATATTCACCACCGATATTCGGGGTATGATCCGGCAGGATGACCGTAGTGCCGCCTTGTTTTAAGGCCTTAAAAATCTGACGGACGCCAGATTCATCGGTCGGCACCAGATGCGCTTGTTCACGACTACGGGCGGCCCGTACAAATTGATCTGCAGCCTGATTTTTCACAGGTTTGTACATAATGGTCATTGAGGTGAACTGGGCGATATAGGCATTCATAATTTCCCAGGTACCAAAATGCGGCACAATTAAAACCAAACCTTTATTTTGTGCAAGGGCATCATGAAGTAGATCTTCGCCAATAACGCGATGAACGCGTTTAAGATTTTTCTGATTGCTTGAGCCCCAAATAGTAAAGAACTCGAAATATGACATTAATTCATTGCGAACCGCAGCACGATTAATCTGTTCACGTTCCTGATTAGACAGTTCTGAAAGACTGATTTCAAGGTTCAGACGAATGACTTCCGAAGTTTTAGTGACTTTAAAACTGTTCACAATAAAGGCCAGAATACGGGCCATCCAGCGAGAAACCGGAAGCGGTTGGCGGCTAATGTATTTGAGTAAACCGTAAGCTGAATTCCGTGAGCCCTGTTTCGTCATTGATTTCGTCTAAGTACAAAAAAAGAGAACAAAATTTATTATAGGCGAAAACGTTTTGTTTAGACAGAATTACCCGATTCAGTGTATATAATGGNNACAGCCAGTTCAACCGACTGGCCCGGAATGGAAACTGCTGGAAAAAGCAGTTTTAGCTTCGGTAGAAGAACAGCGCCGTGCGCGTCGCTGGGGGATCTTCTTTAAATTTCTGACTTTTGCTTATCTGCTTGTCGTTATTTTGGCGCTAGGCAAAAGCTGTAGTTCCGTTTCTTCAGATGCCAGCACTGCTGCGGGTGCGCATATCGCAGTCGTGGACATTGTGGGTACGATTGCAGCCGACAAACAGAGTGTCAACAGTAGCAATACCATCAAATCATTGAAAAAAGCCTTTGAAAATAAACAAAGTAAAGCGGTGGTGCTGAATATTAACTCACCTGGCGGTTCACCGGTACAGTCTGATGAAATCTGGCAGGAAATTCAGTATCTGAAAAAACAGCATCCTGGGAAAAAACTGTATGCGGTAATTGGTGATACCGGTGCTTCAGGGGCCTATTATATTGCCTCTGCTGCGGATGAAATTATTGTCAATCCATCGAGTCTGGTCGGTTCAATTGGGGTGATCATGCCGAATTATGGTGTGAATAATCTGCTGCAAAAGTTAGGCGTTGAAGATCGCACCATGACTTCAGGTGAAAATAAAGCTTTACTGTCGATGACTCAGCCAGTTGATCCTGCGCAAAAAGCTCATGTACAGGGCGTGCTGGATAATGTCCATGGTCACTTTATTAATGCAGTGAAACAGGGGCGTGGGGCTAAGTTGAAATCCAATGACCCTGCCATTTTCTCTGGCTTGTTCTGGACCGGTGATCAGGCGGTGAAATTAGGTATCGCAGACCGTATTGGCAGTTTAAATACTTTAAAACGTGAACTTAAAACTGAAAAAGCGTTGAATTACACCATTGAATATAGTCCATTTGAATCCGTCTTGGGTCGTATGGGTTCATCGATTGGGGATGGAATTGCTTCTTCGGTTGCACAAAAGCTTCAGTCAGAAAATAGTACAACACTGCAATGAAACCACTGATTCATTTCGCGCACGCCAATGGCGTGCCATCCAAAGTCTATCAAAAGCTGTTTGATGGATTACAAGATGATTACGATGTTATCTATGTGCCGCTTTTAGGGCCAGACAAGCGTTATCCGGTTGATAACCATTGGAAAAGCCTGACCCAGCAAGTGATTGACAGTATTGTACGTCAGTCACATGGGCGACCTGTCATTGGTCTGGGGCATTCTTTGGGATCTGTGTTAACTCTGCAGGCGGCTTTGCAGCGTCCGGAACTGTTTTCACAAATGATCATGCTGGACCCGCCGATGATTATGGGCAAAGAAGCCTTTGCCTTGCATATTGCGAAAACTTTTCGCTTAAAAGCATTGGATAAAATGTCTCCGGCCGGTCTGTCCAAACGCCGTCGTGACCATTGGGATTCACGTGAACAAGCCGCTGAATTGCTGCGCCCTAAAGGTTTTTATCAGGATTTTGATGCAGATTGCTTCCAAGCTTATATTGACTATGCCTTGCAGGATGATCCCATCCGGGGTGGGGTAGAACTCACTATTCCTAAAATGGATGAGGTCGCAGTCTTTAGAACCAATCCGTCACTATGGTGGTTGCCTCAGGCAAAACCCAAAATTCCTGTGCATTTAGTTGTGGCTAAGAAAGGTCCATTTCTGGCCCGCAAGTTCCCGCAGCAAGTGCAAAAGAAATTTGGTATTCCTTTTACCGTGGTGGATGGTGGACATATGTTCCCATTGGAACAACCTGATCAAGTAGCTGGCTTGGTCAAACAGCTGATTCAGCAACAGTCTGCTTGAATTATTGAATATATTGGAAATAAAAAANNACTTGTGGATAGATCACATGCTCGAGGCTATGCACACGTGTTGCCAAATTTTCTACCGTATCGTGGTGAGAAACCTTGAGAACACCTTGCGCAAGTGCTTGGCCTGCATCCAGCTCAGCCGTGACATAATGCACCGTACAACCGTGCAGAACATCACCGGTATTGAGTACGCGCTGATGCGTATGCATGCCTTTATAATAAGGCAATAGGGACGGATGAATGTTCAACATTTTCCCTTCCCAGGCTTTCACAAATTTTTCACTTAAAATTCGCATAAAGCCGGCAAGTACCACTAGATCTACATCCCAGTCCAAAAGCTGTTGATGCATCACATCATCAAAAGCTTCACGACTTGGATATTGCTTGTGTTCAATAACTGCAGTCTGAATGCCTGCGTGTTGTGCACGCGTTAAAGCAAAGGCTTCAGGTTTGTTGGAAATCACGCCCACAATTTGCCCTGAAAGATTGGCATCAATCAAGGCTTGCAGATTTGATCCGCTACCTGAAACAAGTACAGCAATTTTAATCATGCGAAATTACGCGAAGATCACACGAATTTTTTCGTCTGCACCTGCAACCGATTCAGCATGGTCTTGAATCTGACCCATCGCCCATGCTTTTTCACCAAGCTGGTTGAGTAATTCAACAGTTTTGTCTGCATCCGCAGCATCAACAACCAGCACCATGCCGACGCCACAGTTGAAAGTACGGTACATTTCAAACTGGTCTACGCCGCCTTCACGTTGTAGAAGCTTGAATAGCTCAGGCCATTCCCAAGAAGATTCATTTACCAGCGCTTGAGCACCGTTTGGAAGTACGCGAGGCAAGTTACCTGGTAAACCACCACCGGTGATGTGTGCCATCGCATGGACATCAACGTGTTTTAACAGTTCAAGAATTGGTTTTACATAAATGCGTGTTGGTTCCATTGCAACATCTGCAAGTGGGCGGCCATCGACGATTTGATTCAGGTCAACGTTTTTCACGTCCAGGATTTTACGAAGCAGTGAGTAGCCGTTTGAGTGCGCACCTGAAGAAGCTACACCAATTAAAACGTCACCCGCTTTGACTTTAGAGCCATCAATAATTTTACTTTGCTCAACAACACCGACACAGAAACCTGCAAGATCGTAATCTTCGCCTTCATACATGCCTGGCATTTCAGCAGTTTCACCGCCAACTAATGCACAGCCAGCAAGTTCACAACCAGCGCCAATACCAGTGACTACATTTGCAGCAACATCAACATTTAAGTGACCAGTTGCATAATAATCAAGGAAGAACAGTGGTTCAGCACCACAGACAAGAAGGTCATTCACGCACATTGCAACCAGGTCTTGACCAATTGTGTCATGACGGTTCAAATTCAGTGCCAGACGTAATTTTGTACCAACACCATCTGTGCCAGATACGAGAACAGGTTCTTCATAACCTTTAGGAATTTTACAAAGTGCACCAAAGCCACCTAGACCGCCCATAACTTCGGGACGTGAGGTACGCTTAGCGACAGATTTGATACGATCGACTAACGCGTCGCCCGCCTCAATGTCGACACCTGCATCTTTGTAGCTTAAACCAGTGTTTGGGGTAGAAGTTGAGTTGCTCATAATGAAGTCTCCGCATTCGCGGGTGCGATTATAACCTGAATATGTAAAACTCTTATGGTATTTGTGGCCTAAAATGCTATCTTTATTAAAATATTTTAATTTTTAGAATGATTAATAGAGAAAAGGCAAGATTCTATGGTCGATCGTACTTTACGGCGCATTCTTATACTTGCTGGTATAGCATTGATACTTTGGGTTTTATATCTGCTTAAACCAGTTGTGGTTCCTTTTGTGGCAGCTTTTCTAATTGCTTATTTATTTAGCCCACTGGTCGATGTTTTGCACCGCATTGGGCTGGCTCGATGGCTCTCGATCAGTATCGTATTTATCGGGATTGGGGTCGTGGTCACCTTGGTGATGTGGTATCTGGTGCCACTGGTCTGGCAGCAGCTGATGTATGCGCGTGATAGCATTCCGGCCGGGATTCACTGGATCAATTACACGTTTCTACCTTGGCTTTCCGATAGCTTTAATCTGGTCCCGATGGAGATTGATACCGATCAGATTTCCTCCGTGGTGATGGACTATGTCCAGACCAATTATAGTGCTGACAGTATTCAGGCAATGCTGCTGAAACTGGCACAATCTGGTCTGAATTTTATCCAGATTGGTGGCACGATTGTCCTGATTCCGATTATTGCCTTTTATTTCTTGCTGGATTGGGATCGTATGCTGGACAGCTTACGCCGCCTGATTCCCCGTCCTTATGAAAAAACAACCTTAACTATTGTGAGTGAATGTCATAGTGTTTTAGGTGCCTTTGTCAAAGGTCAGTTCCTGGTCATGGTTCTGCTAGGCGTAGTCTATGCAGTGGGACTGCAACTGATTGGCCTAGAGATTGGCTTGATCATCGGGATGATTGCCGGATTGTGCAGTATCATTCCGTATCTTGGTTTTGCGGTTGGAATTATTGCCGCAGTCATTGCAACCTTTTTCCAATTTGGAATCGACTGGTGGCANNGTGGCAGCCGTGATTGTGGTACTGCTGCGGCATATCCGTGAGTATTATGAACATACGCCATTTTATGGTGATCGGGCTGTTATCATACAAGATGCATCTACCGGTTCAATCAATATTGAAACAGCAGACTTAGATGTTGATATTGAAATGAAAAAGCCACAGAAAAAACCGCTGCAAGCAGAGGAGAACTCAAGTAAAATTCACGATCCACATCGTAAAGACTCATAAGGCCAAAAAATCGTATGCGTCAATTGCAGTTAGATATAGAACCTCAGCTCGATGCCCGAATCAGTGATTTTTCAGGGCCGGGTTGGGGGCATGTCATTGATGCTGTCCGTCAATTACATGCAGGCCTGATCAACCAATTTTATGTCTATGGGGGAGCCGGTACAGGTAAAAGTCATTTGTTGTCTGCCATCTGTGACTCTTATCTGGAAGTAGGTAAATCTGCAATTCAGGTATCTTTGCTTGAGCTTTTAGATGCACCGACTGAGGCGATTACTTCTCTAGATCGTTTTGATCTGGTAGCACTTGATGATATCGAAGCGATTAGTGGCGTACCCCATTGGCAACGCGCAGTATTTCACTTGATTAATTATAATAATGAAGGTGGTGGGCAGTTGGTGTTTTCGTCACGTTTTGCACCTATCGAACTCAAACTCGAATTGCCAGATTTACAATCCCGTCTCACGCAGGCGGTCAGTACCCGTGTTCCGAGTGGCAGTTTGTATGCTGATCGCTATGCGCTGGTTTCCTCGGTACTCGATCGTCGTGGGATCCATTTAGACCCTCAAATCTTTGACTATTTACTAAGCCATGGGCCACATCAAACTTCAGTGCTGCTTCAAAGATTAGAGCAGATTATTCAATTGCTTAAAGGGGAAAAATTGAAAGTCAGCAATGCTAATCTGCGGCAGATATATGCCTTGATTGACGAATATCGGTAAAATATAAAAATTCTTGAGTAATTACTCAGTCTATGACACAGTAAGGCAAAATAATTCGCTGTTGCAAGGATTCTGCAACTTTAGAAGAAAAAGAAAGAAATAAAAATTAAGGAGAAGGTTATGCTCAAGAAGAGCATAGGCATAGCTTTGCTATGTATAGCGGGGCAGTCGTATAGTGCAGATATTATTGTAACCACTACAGAAGATATTGAGAAAGATGACAAGGAATGTTCACTTCGAGAAGCTGTTGAGTATGTTAACCGTGGTTTAGCTAAATCAGGTTTTATGGGGTGTGGTGGGGAGAACTCATCCAGTACCATTATTTTAAAAGAAAAAAATACCTATGTGTTGAACCAGCATATCGCGATTAAAAAATCTCTTACCATCCGTGCGGTCGCAGAAAGTGATGGCGAATTCAGTACGGATGAAAAAGCATTAGGCTTGCATAATGCTCATATTCAAATGAAAGGTACTGATAACCTTTTCCGGATCAACAGTACAGATACATTGGTTCAGTTAAATTTGAAAGAACTGGATCTTGAAGGCTGTGGTAAAACCAGTTGTGCTGAACAAGGTGGCCTAATTTATAATAAAGGTCAGCTAATTCTAGAATATAACCGTCTATTTAATGCTGCTGCCAACTTGGGTGGGGCAATTTATAATGCTGGCAAGTTTGGTCAGAACTTAACAAGCCGTGCACAAATTAAAAATAGTCTGATCGAAAATAATAAAGCCCAACGAGGCGGGATCCTGTATAGCGAGCTACCTGCTTTCCTCATTTATCAAAGTGTACTTAAAAATAATCAGACACTGGATAATTCCGCGACCAATATTTATAGCGCGGGACAGTTTGCTGACTCCAGTAAAGATCAAGGTATTAGTGGGGAGGTATTAAGTAGTACGATACTAAAAAATAAGGGTGTATTTATTAATGTCCTGGACGGGATGGGATTGAATAATCTCACCATAGTTGACAATGAAAATACTGCTTTAAATATCCATGCACCGTATGGAAGAGCTTATGTAGCGAATAGTATTATTTTAAGAAATGGTACACAGGATTGCCAAATTATCACTGGTGATAAGTCTGTGTCGCAAAATAATCTACTGACAGCCTCGTGTGGTGTAGGGGATGCCGTCGCGCCGAACCAGTTCTGGAATGGTACACGACTTTTTGCTGAATCCTCAGATAAAAGTGAAGGTATTTGTCAGACCCTACAAGAAAATAATAATGCCATACTTTGTCCATATAGCGTTCCTAAAGGACAATTTCTCGGTTATATGCGCCCACGAATTTTGTTGAACTATATCCTTGTGAGTGAATCACCGATTGTGAATAGAGGCACAGGATTGAGTTTAGCAAATCCAACGGTAGCATGTGAAGCGGCAGATCAGCGCGGGATCAACCGTTTGATGGATAATCTGTTTTGTGATCGAGGTGCTGTTGAAATCACGATACCAATCTCAGGCAGTCTGGTGGGACAAGATCTGTTAAAGGGTGAAATTGCCAAGTTTTCAATTGAATCTTATCTGGGAGATAGTGATTTAATTCCAAAAGAACAGTGTAATGCCATTGTTGGTCAGAATCCGACGGGGGAGCCTTGGCAAGATGGCTGTTTGAAAGTGGTACAAACCAAAACAGCTTCCAAGGGTAAAACAATCATCGATATTCATGGCAATGTCGTTTATACCCCGGACTCTACCTGGCATGGAGCAGATATTTTCGAACTACAAGTGGTGACCTCATCGACACGGTTTAATAAAAGTAAACCTTATTTGACTATTACTACTCAAATTGTTCAGGAGCCAAAAAATGAAATGGAAGACAAAGCAGTCAAAACTTCAGGCGGCTCATGGGGTGGTGGTGGGCTACTGATTTTACTCGGATTAATAGGTTTACGCCGTGGATTAAAAGATTAAGGAAAAATCATGAAAAATTATAAAAAAGGACTGCTTGCGGCCATGATTTTATCTGCCATGAGTTTGATGGCAGCCGAAGATAAAACGATATATGTAACTACTTTTGCTGATGAAGATGGCGAGAATAATAATGCCTGTTCTTTGCGAGAAGCCATTAAAACTGCAAAACTGGATAAATCTTATGGCGGATGTAATGTAGGACGTACGCTTCGATTGGATGGTTCAGCTGCAGATGTGATTCAGCTTGAAGCAGGCGAGTACAAATTAGATAAAGAGCTGATCGTAGAGTCAGCGCTCAAAATTTATGGGAAAACTCCGCTTAACTATGCTAGTCGTAGTCCGATTACGCTGTTATATCCAACCCGGGAGGCTTTAAAAAGTACTATTTCAGGCCAGGGGAAAACCAGATTATTTAATAGTATGGCCAGCCAATCCAGTCTGGAAATTCATCATCTGATCTTAAAGGATGGCTATGCAGCAATAAATACCTTGGATAAAGGTAATGGCGGTACTTTTTATGTAGCAGGGCCTTTAAGTATTAATACCAGTGAAATAGTAAATTCCCGAGCTGCTGCAGAAGGTGGGGCGATTTATAGTGTAGCAATGAATACGGAAAGGAATATTGTTATTCAGGATTCTTTAATTCAAAAAAATCAGGCGAGTTCATATGGTAGTGTTTTGGCAATGGACTGTCAGGGAAATTTAGGTACAACTCAAACCAATGTGAAAATTAATTCCAGTAGTATTGTTAAAAACGGTTCAGACACTACTAACAGTATTATTGATTTTTGTGGCTATGCCACAGTAGAAATTGTTAACTCTACTATTGCGAAGAATACTGCAAGTACCACAGGACATATTGTGCGTATGACGAATGAAGTTAATCGTCCACTCAGTAAATTCTCCAGTTTAACTGCATTAAGTAATACTATTGTTGAAAATACAGCTCAATCTACTTTATTTTATGACAATACCGGTTTTAGGTATTTTAATTTCAATGTTTTAGCCTTTAACCAAGGCCTGTCTTGTGAGTATGCCTTAAATCAGGGAAATCCGACCAGGGCACAACGTGTTGAATTTTCTACAATTCGAAATGCAATTCAAACGACTGGGCCATCACGTTGCGTATTGCCAGAATTAGACGAAGATACTACTTCAAATAATCTTGATGTCTCTAACAATATAATCAGCAGTTTATTAACAAATTATATTGAGCCTGCTATTGATAATCGCTATTTAGGGCTGTATTACCCGCGTGATAATCAGACCGCAACGGATTTGGTAGATATCGGGGTGAGTGGCTGTATTGAACAAGACCAGCGTGGTATTGATCGTGTGATTGGATCCACATTAACATTTGATCCAAGTGCAAAAAATACTTGCGAGATCGGCTCAGTTGAAATCCGACGTTTGACTGCAGCCGATATTACAGACTTACAAAATAAGAGTTTGGTAGAACTCAATGACTTTTATCAGGAGAATATAGATGATCTCGAAGAAATCATTGCTGATAAAAATACTCCAGAAAATGAGCTTCCTGGTTTAAAGGAAGAATTGAAAAGTTATCAGGATTTGCTCAAATATACCAAGCAATATCAGAAATATCGTGCAATCTATATTAATCCTTTTATCTTGGCTATGCCTCAAGAAACTCTAACCAATGATAAGATTCAAATTAAAGCCTTAAATTCACAAAATTATGAGGTCAGTGTAAAAACTTTAGGTGTTGGTAAGTTAGTTGGTACAGGCAATTCGACCACTGTGGAAGGAAATCCAAATGATCCAAATCTTAAATGTGAGTGGAAACCTGATTTAAACCGGATCATGATGTATCGCACTGATGGTAAGCAGACCAGTTCGGTTGATATGGAGTTCTGTAGTTATACCCTTAAAGACCGGGCTACAGGTGCGAGCAGTGCTGGCCTCTTAAGAGCAGCTTTTAACAACATTGCACCGATTGCAAAAGATGATGAATATCGGCTTAATCCAGAGAATAATCTTACAGTGACGGTAAATCCGCTTGAAAATGATAGTGATGATGGGGATGGGCCTCTACCATCAGGAAAGTCGGCTTTTTATCAAGATAAAGATGGAAAAGAGATCCCGATTCATATTGTTAAGCTGCCTGCGGGAGTTTCACTGAAGGCAGAGCGACAAGGAGCATGTCCTGATACCTATCAAAATCAGACCTGTTATGGTGGACAGCTGACATTTACTGTAAAAAATAATTTAAGCCAGGCAAATTACAGCATGGATTATGCGATTTTTGATGCTGATGAAAAAATGTCAGAAAAAGCGACAATCTTGTTACGTAATACAGTTAAAAATACGAATACGTCCTCAAGTGGTGGTGGGGCAATTGGAATGTGGGGGCTACTAGGATTATTAGGGCTTGCAGGTTATCGACGCTTAAGAAAATAAAATATGATTGAAACATCAAAAAAGCCTCCATATGGAGGCTTTTTTATATTAAGTGTTTAATGCGAGTTAGGCTGCTGAGTCACTTGCTGATATTTGAGAATGTATTCTTCGCGAATGGCAAGGCGTTGCTCAGGAGACGCTTTTTGCATACGTGCGCCCAGTTCTTTGCGTTCCTGACTGCTCATCATTTGCCAAGTCTCACGCATTCTTTGTTTTTCCGCATTAGGGAGTTGAGTAAACCAGTCCATACGCTGCTGTAAGCTAACACGTTGTTGTTCGGGGATTTCTTTTAAAGATTGATAACGTTTAATCAGTGCCAATTGTTCAGAATCAGAAAGACTATCCCAAGTATCAGTTACTTGGGTATTCGCATCCTTGGAAAATAGCCAAAAACGTTCAAATCCTGCAAAGCTGGTTTGCAGAAAACTGAATGCACAAAAAGCAATCGCCAATTTTTTAGCTGCCATGTGGAACTTTGTCCTCACCTAAAACCATTAACATTTCTAAATCTTCAAGCATTTGCGGAGACAGTTTTGGGACTGACACCACTTGAGTTTGCGGCTCGTTATGGTCCGAAAGATTCGGTAATACCACAATGCCTGCAATCGCAGCTGCCAAAGCAAAACCTGACATTTTTAGAAATGCAAAGCTTGAATGTTTTGAATCCTGAATTTCTTCAAGAACATGGTGCATGACAACAGGTTTGTCTTTATGTTGTTGTGCCAGTCCATCAAGTTTGGAAGTTACTTGTTTTAAGAAATCATCTTGATTCATTCGGATGACCCTCCCAGATATGGATTTAAATGTGCTAAAGAGGCGCGTAAGCCTTGGATAGCACGGTGGTAATGGGTTTTTACACTGCCTTCTGTGCAGTTCATAATCTGTGCGGTGGTATGCGTATCAAATCCTTCCCAAGCTCTTAGCATAAATGCCTGCTGCTGACGCACAGGCAATTTTGCAATCGCTTCCTGGATTTCTTCAGCAGTGACTGCCTGATCGAGAAAGTCCAGCGGCGTTGGTGTTGATTCATCGACGACATCATCAAATTCAATTTCGTCGTCATCGAGACTGACTTTCTTGAAAAATGAAAACATTTGACCACGCCGTGACTCTTTACGACGCCAGTCCTGTAACTTGTTGTTGAGAATGGTATAAAATAGGGGATACCATTCTTCAGTACTTTTTTCTGCATAGGATTTGTGTAAGGAAATGAAAGCTTCCTGAACCAGATCCATGGCAATACCATGATGACCTTGAGTCGCACTTTCCATCATCACCAAGGCACGCCCAGTCACATCCTGCATGAAATTCTTCAGACGTGCTTCAGCCGTACTCTTCAGAATACTTACATCGTGTGTTTGCAACTGTTTTGGTGCTAAATCCATAGAGATGGAAAATCCTGTCATTGGACACCCACCATTATTCCCAAGTTCATAATCATATAACGTTGGGAATCCTGGTTTGGTTGACAATTAAGTTTATTATTTTTGTAGTTTAATCTATTTTATACATGGGCAGGGTCGTATTAAAACACTGTAACCTAAATCCCTAATTAGATACGTTGACGTACCATTTCAAAGAAACAGATCGAACCCGCAATTGCGACATTCAGTGATTCCTGACCACCGGGTTGCGGAATGCTCACGGCTTCAGCATGTTGCATCGCATAATCAGACACGCCTTGGCCTTCATTACCCAGAATCCACACGCAAGGTTTACGTAAGTCTTTTGAATACAGGCTTTCAGCACGGTGTGAGCTGGTTACATAGACAGGGATTTGAAATTGCTCAAGAATTTGTTCAAGCGCGATATTTTCAAAGGTTTGCAATGTGAAATGTGCACCCATACCGGCACGTAATACGCGTGGAGACCAGAGCGAGGCAGACCCTTTGGTACACACAATCTGTTCAATACCGGCAGCAGCAGCAGAGCGAAGCAGGGTGCCTACATTACCCGGATCCTGTACATTTTCCAGAATCAAAGTGTCTGCTTTAAAATCCAATGCATAATTTGCTGTCGGTAGAGTCACTACAGCTAAACAGGCTAAAGATGTTCCTAAGGTGCTTAAATCTTTGTATAAAGACTCGCTTAGAACAAAGACCATACCTGTGTATTTTGCGAGAATTTTCTCGAAATCAGGATGTGAAAGTGCATGTTCAGTAGTGAAAATAGAATCAATTTTACGGTTTTCATGTAGCCAGGCGAGAGACAGATGCGTGCCTTCTAAAACCGTTTGACCCTGTTTTTTACGATAGGTATTTTGTTCAATTAAACCGCGTAAGTGTTTAATCTTTGGATTGTCTTTTGAATCAAGAAAAAAAGTTGGCATGGGAGATATAATCCACGGCAGCCGATTCAATACCGGCTGCCGCTATAAAAATTAGTTGTGGTAGCTGGTCACAAGATCAACTTCGTTTTTAGAACCAATGATCACAGGAACACGCTGATGTAAATCAGTCGGTTCGATCTCAAGAATACGTACGCGACCTGTAGTCGATGCGCCGCCAGCCTGTTCCATCAACATACTCATTGGGTTGGCTTCATACATTAAACGCAGACGGCCTGCTTTAGCCGGATCTTTAAGGTCGTATGGATACATGAAGATACCGCTACGGCAAAGAATACGGTGAATGTCGCCCACCATACAGGCAACCCAGCGCATATTGAAGTCTTTTTCACGCGGGCCAGTCTTACCAGCTAACAATTCATCGATATAACGCTGTACTGGTGCTTCCCAATGACGTTGATTCGACGCATTGATCGCATATTCTTTAGTATCTGCAGCTACCTGAATGGCTTCAGAAGTCAGTAGGAATTCTTGAGTCTCAGGGTCATAGGTAAAGAACACTACGCCTGCGCCGACGGTCAATGCCAACATGGTCGATGGACCATAAAGCACGTAACCTGCAGCTACCTGATGAACACCGGCTTGCATAAAGTCTTCTGCCTGAGTCACAGCATTTTTCGCAGGAAGAATCGAGAAAATAGTACCAACACACATATTGATGTCGATATTACTTGAACCGTCTAATGGATCGAACAATACCAGAAATTGACCATTTTCTTGTGCAGGGGTGAATTCATCCAGTTCTTCTGAGGCCAAACCACCCACATTTGGATGTTGCTGCAAGGCATCAATCAAATAGTCATTAGAAATGACATCCAGTTTCTTTTGTTCTTCGCCTTGAACGTTTTCATGCTGTGCACTTCCCAATACACCCGCTAAAGCACCTTTTTGCAGTAATTGATCAATGTCTTTGCAAGTGTTTGCAATCGTTTCAATAACTTGTGCAAGTTCAGGTGTGAGATTCCCGCTTTGTTGTTGTAAAAACTGGGATAAAGTGCGGTATGACATAGGGGGAAACTCCAAGACTTAAATCGGGAAAAAATGATCAAAACGATATGCGGCTATATTTTAGATGAGAACGTACTAAAAGAAAAATTAAACTGGATTATTTGTATCGATTTTGCCCTTGCAACTCCTGCGGAAAGTGCTATGTTGAAGACAAAGGAAAATTGAGAATAGGAGCACAGATATGACAACATTGAAGTTTGATGCGACTCCAACGCCAAGCGAAGGCATTACTTTAGATGATATCTCTGAAGACAAGATGAAAGAAGCCTGGCGGGATTATGAAGCAAAACCAGAGTACAAACAATTCAATAAACATGACATGATCGAATCGATGCATCCGGCTGAACAGGATCAGCTTCCAAAGTAGACCGATTCTTTCATTGAAGCCAATAAAAAGCACTCATGATTGAGTGCTTTTTATTTGATGAAAGCATCATGAATGAAAATTATTTCAACAATGGTGGTACTGCTTCATAATTAATTTCTACACGGCGGTTTTCTTTCCATGCATTTTCATCATGGCCCGCATTGATTGGCATTTCCTTGCCATAGCTGACTGCTTCTAATTGACCAGGATTAACACCCGTCGTCACCAGGAAGCTTTCTACTGCTTTGGCACGACGCTCGCCAAGTGCCATGTTGTATTCACGAGTACCGCGTTCATCGGTATGGCCGGTGAGTGCTACACGTGAATTGGCATTGGCCATCAGGAACTGCGCATGGGCTTGCAGCGTATTTAAATCTTCATTGCTGAGTTCAGTACTGTCATAGTCAAAATGCACCACGCGTTTTGCCAAGAATGCTTTATTTTCTGCAGTAACGCCTTTTGCAGAAGCACCTGCCATGTTTTGTGCATTCAGTGCTGCATCTTCACTTAGGCCTGCAGTATTCACAGTTGTTGTACCAGTCGTATCTAAACCGCCCGTTTGAACTTCAGCTGCAGGCTTACGGCTCGCACAACCTGTCATGACAACCGCTGCTGCTAAAAGTGGCAAGGCAAATAATTTTACTTTGTTCATCTTCATCTCCATGAAGTTTGATTATGGGGTAAAGGGTTTATCAATATAAAAATGTTATTTGGGTGCCCAAGCCGGTTCACGGACTTCGCCCGTTTCACTTGGCAAATTCATACGGAAGCGGCCATCCAGCGACATGATTGACAAGAGTCCACGTGCCCCTTCACGGGTGGCATAGACTACCATCTGGCCATTTGGCGAGAAGCTTGGCGATTCGTCCAGCGTCGTTGGTGTCAAAATGTTGTTCACACCAGAGGTCATGTCCTGAACCGCAACTCGATAGTTACTGCCGCTTGGACGATGAACTAATGCAAGTTTTTTACCATCTGCGCTCAGCGTGCCGCGCGCGTTGAATGCACCACGGAAGGTCAGGCGTTTATTGCTACTTGATTCAAGATCATGGCGGTAAATTTGTGGAGAACCGCCACGGTCAGAAGTGAAAATAAAAGATTTTCCATCTGGCGAATAACGTGCTTCAGTATCAATGGCACTGTCATTGGTCATGCGTTGTAGCTGACGCGTTTCCAGATTCATCTGGTAGATTTCCGGATTGCCGTGCATAGAAGCAGTAAACAGCATGCTCTTGCCATCTGGAGAGAAGCTCGGTGCGCCATTTAAACCGCGGAAGCTGGCCAGTTTTTCACGTTGACCTGTGGCCAGATCCTGTACATAAATCGCCGGGCGTTTGGTTTCAAAGGACACATAAGCAATTTTTTTGGCATCTGGTGTCCATGCCGGAGAAAGGATNNGTAGCAGGATTACGCAGCACATAGGCAATACGTCCGCTAAAATCACCCGGAATACCGGTCAATGCCTGATAGATGGCATCACTGATCATATGTGCTGCCTGACGGGTGCGTGAGGCTGGAACAGTCAGCAATTCATTTAATAGATATTGTTTTTTTTCGACATCATAAAGCTGATATTGGATTTCAAAAGAACCATCGGCTGTGGTCTTGGACGAGCCGGTGACTACATAGGGAACACCAGCTGATGCCCAAGCTTCTGCATTCGGATTATTCAATGTCGCTGTTGCAGGCAGGTTTTTTGAAGCACTGGTAAAGCGGCCAGAACGATTCAGGTCATTTTCCACAATGGGATAAATGCTCTGATCCTGACTGAAAGGTACAACAGCAATTTTAGGTGCTGCCTCAGGCGCCTTGGTAATTTCCAGATGCAATTGGGCATAGGACTGGGTTGCCAATACAGGGCTTAAAGCGCTAATGATTGCGAGGCAGAGTAGATGTTTGCGAGTCTTTTCCATCATTCGTTATTTACTCAAATCAACGGATTTATTGTATAGATGCTTGGGCTACATCATCGCATGGATTTAATAGAATAAAACCATGAATTTATGACCAAACTGTTATGACACTGTGAAAAGTGAATATTATTTAATCAATTTAAAGTGAAGTTTAGCTTAAAAAATAAAAGCCATCACAACATTATTTATGTGATGGCTCCGTTTTTATTGCGCAGTAAAGGTTGAAGTAAAGCTTCGTGCTTCACGGCGTGCATCTGGATCGGAAGGCATTGGATAAGGTGCAGCAGCACGGACTGCAGCTTCTACACTGGCTTTCATGTCTGAATCACTTGAATTCACAATGACCGAGAC
>DFCG01000042.1:24125-30111 GCA_002367455.1 Acinetobacter sp. UBA3060
TTTGATTTTATTTTCAAAATCGCGCTTCGCAGTGGATGCAATCCGTTTTGATTCCGCTTTTTTCTGTGCAGCTTCTTCAGCAGCCTGTTTCGCGGCTGAAGCTTTGGCCTCTGCATCAGCTCTGGCTTTTGCTTCGGCATCTGCTTTGCGCTTGGCATCTGCATCAGCTTTGGCCTTAGCGTCGGCATCTGCCTTGCGTTTGGCATCAGCATCGGCTTTAGCTTTAGCAGCCGCATCTGCTTTGGCTTTCGCATCAGCATCCGCTTTGTGTTTCGCCGCTGCATCATTATTGGCTTTTGCTGCCGCATCTGCCTTTGCTTTAGCAGCAGCTTCAGCCTTACGTTTGGCATCAGCCTCTGCTTTGGCTTTTGTTGCAGCATCCGCTTTTTGCTTGGCAGCTAAGTCGGCTTTTTTCTGTGCTTCCAGTTTGGCTTTTTGTGCAGCATCGGCTTTGCGCTGTGCATTCAATTCAGCTTGACGTGCAGCTTCGGCTTCCGCCTTTGATTTTTGCGCTGCATCCGCTTTGGCTTTGGCTGCTGCCTGTTTCGCCTGTTCAGCGGCTTCGGCTCGTTTCGCTGCTTCAGCTGCTTGCTGCGCAGCCTTGGCTTGTGCTGCCTCTGCCGCTTTCAGTTCCTGCTGCGCTTTTTGTGTATCGACTTTTGGCGCAGGTGGAGTCACAGGTACAGCAGGGGCNNTTTTCATGTGCAGTTTCCTCAAATTCAGTTTCTTCGCGAGTCACCGGTTTAAGGTCTTCTGGCTTGATCAGAACGGTTTTGATCTGTTTTGGCGGTTCAGGGGGATTACTCATGCCCAGATAAAGTAAGCCCACCAAAGCCACTGCATGGATACCTAAGGTAAATCCAAGTGCGATGGCTTTTTTCTTAAATGGTGGCTTTTTATAGTCTTTCATACTTTATTCTAATGGCTTGGTCAGTAAACCGACTTGAGAAAGGCCAGCATCCTGCAGGCTGGACATCAAGGCCATGACATCGCCATATGGACGGGTATTATGGCCATTGATCACGACATTGAGCACCTTGTTGTCATTTTGTGCCTGGGTTTGGGCATCAACCAGCGTACGCGTTAATTCTTCCAGTGTGACTGGGCCAGTCGCCTGATTTTTATATTCTAAATAATATGAACCATCTTCTTTCAGTGTGACAATGGTCGGGGCATCCTTGGATTCGATCGGTAATCCGTTGGCCTGAGGCAAGTCAACCTTGATGCCACTGGTAATCATCGGAGCGGTGACCATAAAGATCACCAGAAGTACCAGCATGACATCGATATATGGTACGACATTCATGTCACTTTTCAGTGGCTTTTTAATACGCTGAAAGCGTCCTGAACCTTGAATCGCCATTAGTCTTTGTCCTGAGTTACGCCCACAGACTGACGTTGCAATAGCGCCACCATTTCTTCGGCAAATAGCGCACGGTCAGAGTAGACCGTTTCACCTTTGGCCGTGAAGTGGTTAAAGGCCAATACCGCTGGAATGGCTGCAAACAGACCGATCGCTGTTGCAATTAGTGCTTCGGCAATACCGGGTGCGACTGTCGCCAAAGTCACCTGATCAACATCTGCCAGGCCAATGAAGGCGTTCATGATGCCCCAGACTGTACCGAACAGACCGACATAAGGCGCAACCGAGCCGATACTTGCTAATGCACCCAGACCTTGTTCCAGATGACCTTGGTCACGGCTTAAACCGACACGCAGAATACGCTCTGTCCCTTCAATCGACTGGGCAGTTGGCGCATGGCGTTTTTTCAGTTTCAGGAACTCGCCCAGACCCTGATAGAAAATATCTTCAAGGCCGGTACGTTTAGAATTGAGTTGTGCATTGTTATACAGGGTGTTCAACTCAGCGCCAGACCAGAAGATTTTCTGGAAATGTTCATCATCGGCCTGGGCTTTTTTATAACTCATATAGAGCCTGGCAATCAGATACCAGCTATATATTGAGGCTAACAGGAGAGAAAGCATCACCAGTTGTACGACAGGGCTTGCTTGTAAAATAAGATCTGAAACTTGAAGAGATGATTCTAACTGAGTCGCCATAGTTGTTACGTGTGCCAATAAATTTTTTTAGTCTTGTTCCAATTCTTTTTGAATTAGTTCGCGGATTTCATCCGGGAGTCGACGTGGTCGCATCTCTGCACTGATACATGCCAACTCAACCTCACCTGATGCAAGCATGATTTCACCACGATAAATATTTTGTTGCAATACAAATGATGAAGCTTTACATGAAATGACACGTGCCGTAACAGTAATTAAATCATCCATCAGGATCGGACGCATATATTTGACATTAATTTTATGCACCACAAAATTGTAGTCTGTCTGATGCCAGTAATGGCTCACTCCAGCGGCACGTAACCATTCGGTACGGGTACGTTCCATATAGCGAATATGATTGGCGTGATAGACAATGCCACCCGCATCAGTATCTTCAATATAAACGCGGATATTGAATTCAAAGTGATTCGCCATAGTTTTGTTCCATGCAGATTTTCGAAATTTTTGCTTGTTTTTAGATGCAGGAAAGGGATTAGAGTTTGCCGGATTCCTGCCAACAGTCAAGCAATTTAGCGGTTCAAAGTTTAGCATTGTGAGTCTTGAGACCAATGGCACAAGGTGTCAAATCTGGAGAGAAGTCACTAAGATGAAGTACTGAGCGCTTAACAGCTCATTTATAAAACAGCAGCAGATACTAAAATGCGCGAGTCCTTGGAGCCGCGCATTTTTAGTAATAGAAGATTAGCCTTTATTTTTCTGTTTCCAGTTGGCCTGAACCTGCTCGGCCACTTTTGGATAGTCCAGAATAAAACGGACATGGCTTTCGACACCAGTTTTCAAGGTCGCATCATCGACAATGAAATTCGGGTTGTGGTTCGGTGCGGCTTTTGCCGGATCCTGATCTGCTGGTGTGGCACCAACAAACACGAAGAGCGATGGCATGAGCTGGCCATAGTAAGCAAAGTCTTCACTGGCGCTGGCATTGTTGTCTAAAACATGCAATTTATCTTCACCATGCACGCTCGCTAATGTCGGGCGCATCAATTCAGTCAAGGTTTTATCATTGGTGGTCACTGGTGCATAAGGTGCAATTTCGACTTTCACCTTAACGTCATTGGCTGCGGCATTGTGTTCCAGCATTTTCGGCAAGTCTTTTAAAATGCCCTGACGTACATCTTCACTATTGGAACGAATAGTCCCGACCATATTGACCTGATCTGGAATGACGTTACCGGTAGTGCCGCCCTGAATACTGCCAATACTGACCACACCCATCCCTTTGGTCAGGTCGGCTTTACGGCTGATCAGGCTTTGTAAATTGGTCACCATCTGGGCAGAGGCATAAATTGGGTCTTTACCTGCCCAAGGCATGGAGCCATGCACCTGACTACCATTGACCTGAATACGTAAATGATCGGCACTGTTTAAAATCGCACCATCTTTGTAGAAGATATTGCCGCTTGGCATGCCTGCCATGACATGCATCCCGAAAATCACTTCAGGTTTTGGATTTTTTAAGGCACCGTCGGCAATCATTTTACGTGAGCCAATTTGATCGCCATGAGTGAAGTTATCAATATCTGCACCGCCTTCTTCAGCCGGCTGGAATACAAACAGCACTGTCCCCGCAATTTTATCTTTATTGGCGGCCAGAACTTTGGCTGCACCCAATAACATGGCGGTATGTGCATCATGTCCACAGGCATGCATCACATAAGATTCTTTGCCTTGATAAATGGCTTTTTGCTTGCTGGCGAAAGGCACGGGCGCAGTTTCTTTAATTGGCAATGCATCCATATCTGCGCGTAAGGCCATCACAGGGCCGGGTTTTACACCTTTTAATACACCGATTACACCAGTTTTGGCATAGCCTTTACGTACTTCAATGCCGTAGGATTTTAATTCTTTTTGGACCAGCTCCGAGGTTTTGAATTCCATATTGCCCAGTTCAGGATGCTGGTGGATATGTTGGCGTAATTTGATGGTATGTGCTTCAGCAGCTTGTACAGAATCATCAATCCAGTCGGCCAGGCTGAACTGGCTACAGAAAAGAAGAGGAAGACAAAGGGATATCTGCTTATACATATTCATACTTCGGGAGAACCTTAAGAATTTGAAATGGTTAAAGTGATTCTTTAGGATGGCATACTGATCTAATTCGACCAAAACCCTCTAAGTATTTTTCGATACCTTAAAGGTATTTTGGGTGTTAATAGCTGTTCTCAAAGAGCTTTATTTGTTCTTTTACATTGTAAGAATATGTATTTCATGTGAAATTGAGTTTATAAAATTTGTATATGGTACTTGCTTTTCGGATTTATACTTAGTGATTTCATTTGATTCACCTAGGGGATAACGCTTTATATTATGGATAAATATTCGAGTTTAAAATGAACCGTTTTTTGAAATATCTTATTATTTTCGTCATGGGTTTTACACTGTGGTTCTATTGGCTAAAACCGGATAAAGGTATTTCAGATGCTACTGATTATCAAGTCACAGAGGGCATTCATCAGTTTCAGGGTTATACCATGACAAATTTAGAACCTTATGCGGGAGAGTTTCGGGTTTTATCACGAGAAGATTATAGTTTTGGGCGAGAAGCGAAACTTAGTCCTGTCGATTTTGCCCTGGGCTGGGGAAGCATGACCAATCCGGCTGTTTATAAGCAGTTGTCGATCCGGCAAAGTAACCGCTGGTATTATTGGCGTTATGAAAATGCGCCTCCTATTCCGGTACGTGAAATTGAAATTCAGAGTGCTAATACTCATTTGATTCCTGCAAGCAAAGCGATTGCTCAACAACTCGCTCAAATCGATCAAGATGATTTGATTTATTTAAAAGGGCAGTTGGTGGAAGTGAAGTCTTCAGATGGATGGACCTGGCGTAGTTCTTTAAGTCGTGAGGATACTGGCAATGGTGCATGTGAGTTGATGCTGGTGGAGGAAGTACGTGTTGTTTCTAATTTATAAATGTCGAACTGATGAGGAAAATCACTCTAGATGCTCAACATAAAGCAGTTTCTAATCAGAGCCATTTTATTCTGGTGTGCAGTTTAATGGTAGGCTAAAACCTTCTCCCAATAAAAATCCCGTATGATTTCGGGTATCGATGCCTAGCAAAAATGCTTCAGCTTTTGATGTGTGCTCATTCCAAGTTAATGTCTGGGTAGAATAGCTAGTAAAATGCAGATGTTTTGTGGAATTGGTTTGTCCCGACCAACAGCCTGAATAGGCGCAGATGCTGATTTTATTGTCCTGCGCAATGTTAATCTGGAAAGGGGTGAAACTTTCAGTTTTAATATCACACTGATGTTCTGTGCAGGAAATTTCAGTCAGTGTATTGCTGCATGACCAGCTCTGAGCCGCATAAAGGTTTGGAGCTGTCATCAAAAAGCTGATTACAACAAAACGAGATAATTTCATTAAAGATCACGAGCAAAATGGTGCGAAATAAAGGTAATTGAATACTATTAAAAGCAGCCTAAGCTGTTTTTAATCATTTATCTTTTGGCTCAGGTGGAGTCATACCAAACTGCAAATAGGCCATATTGGTGGCAATACGACCACGCGCAGTACGCATCACATAACCTTGCTGAATCAAGTAAGGTTCAATTACATCCTCCAACGTACCAGAATCTTCCGCCATGGCAGCAGCCAAGGCTTCAACACCGGCAGGACCACCATCAAAACGCTCAAGAAGCATAGATAAATAACGACGGTCGAGTGTGTCTAAACCATCTTTATCGACTTTGAGCATATCCAAAGCACGTTGGGCCATATCCTGGTTGATTTCACCGGTACCTTTGACCTGAGCATAATCACGCACACGGCGTAATAAACGGTTGGCAATACGTGGTGTGCCTCGTGAACGACGGGCAATTTCTTTTGCGCCATCTCCGGTCATAGGCACATCCATCAAGTTGGCTGAACGTTTGACAATGTGGGTTAAATCTTCAACCGAA
>DFCG01000026.1:0-10694 GCA_002367455.1 Acinetobacter sp. UBA3060
GGCCTATGGTCGAGTGCCGGTCTCAATACTTCGACTGGTTTAACCATTGTACTGACCATGGCGGTGCTATTTGCACTGATCTTCTGTGTGCAGAAGTTTAAAAAGCTGAATTAATCTTTCTGTTAAATCATTATGATTTTCTAATGATCTATTCCGCCTCTCTCCTTTAAGGAGAGAGCAAAGACTCTTTATTGATGCACCAAACTCAATAAAAATGCAGCGCCGGCAAATAACCCGGCAAAAGTCCGGTTCATGACTTTTTGTTGTTTCGGCGATCTAAGCAGCCTTAAAACTTTAGCAGCCAATCCGGTATAACCCGCCATCACAATCAGATCAATCGTCACCATTGTCGCAGCCATAATCAAATACTGAATCCATTGTGGNNACACCAAACCATTTCACCACTAAAAATGCCCATGGGGTTGTCGCAAACAAAACTCCCACGCCTGCCGCAACCACTGCAATCTGTACCAATAATGCCAGTTGCAGGCCCAGCGCATTCCAGTAACCATGCCGAAAACCATAATTCAGTCCACTCGACATGGAAGCAATCGCTCCTGCGCCCGGAGACACACTAATCACCCAGCAGGCCAGCATATAGGCAAACCACATTTGATAGGACATGGATATTTAACTCAGCAAAACTTGCCCAATATTATATGAATTTTCTAATAAAATCAGGCTAAAAACCTGCTTAAATATAAGGCATTGCACTATTCACTCTGTCTAGCTTCAGGCACAATATGTACATTAAAAACAGGATCTATCCTTACAGGAGCCATGAATGACAGCCCAATCGGTAATCTTGCCACTTCCTTCAGATCATGCCCGTTTTATTGTTTTACGTCTTAAAGATTTGAGTATTGAACAATTAAAAGAACAACTCGAACATCTTTTTACTTCGCGTGATCGTCTTATTACGCAACATCCTCAAGCACAAATTAAAACGGCAGTGGCTTTTGGTCCTGAACTGTGGGCAAAACTTTATGATCAAGCTCCTGCAGGCTTTAAACAGCTTGAGCCCATTCATGGTTCATTTGAAATGCCAGTGGTTCCGGCAGATATGATCATTCATATTGCCAGTGCCCGTGCTGATATCTGTTTTGCGCTCAGTCAGGCTTTTTTTGAAGGCATTCAGGACCAGGTTCAGGTGCTGGATGAGCGGGTTTGCTTCCGCTATTTTGATGGTCGTGATATTACCGGATTTATTGATGGTACTGAAAATCCGCAATTCCCGGATGATCGTGCTGAAGTCGCATTATTAGGTGAAGATTCAGGTATTTTCCAAGATGGTTCATTTATTTTTGCCCAACGTTACGCGCATAACCTGGAAAAATGGAAAAAGCTAAAAGTTGATACTCAGGAACAGGTTATGGGTCGTACCAAGCTTGAATCGATTGAGCTGGATGATGAAGTCAAACCTGAAAATGCGCACGTGTCACGTACTGTAGTGGAAGATGAAGAAGGCGAAGAAATGGAAATCCTACGTCATTCTCTGCCTTATGGTGATGGACGTGGTGACCAGGGTCTATTCTTTATTGCCTACACCAAAGACCTTACGATTATCGAGGCTATGTTAGAACGTATGTTTGGTACCTCTGGCGATGGAATTCATGATCGTCTGCTTCATTTCGTAACACCTCTAGATGGTGCCTATTACTTTGCACCGAGTGAGGAGTTGCTGGAAGAGGTTTTGTAAATTCACTTTAAAATTAAGCATAAATCTTATTTCGATTTATGCTTTTTAACTAAGATTAAAATAGAATTTAAAGAGTTATAAGCAACTTATATTATCTATATGTATGTTACTTTTATTAAAAATAGTAGTCTTCTTGGTTCTTAAATTTTTATATTCGACATCATATAAAAGATAACCTTGTGACATAAAAGTATAATACCCAGTAATTTCTCCATTAATGATTTCATTCATTGTTCTATAGACTTCAGGCTTAGCATTATCACCCATATCGACATTTTTTTCTTTTATAGGTCTTGATATTTTAATATTTTTCAAATAGGGATAATATTTTACAAAATTAATATCAGGATACTTACTAGAAACTAACAAAATAGATTTCTTTTCACTTATCAGACAATAATATTCATCATTTGATTGTGCGCTTGTACATACCACTAGAGCAAAAAAAATAAGTATAATTTTTTTCATAATTCTTTTAACCTCTTTTTAGCTAATGTTATTGCAGAATTCGCACTATAACCATACCTCTTTCTGCCAACTTTGTTCCCTTTCTTATCTTGTTTATAACCAAAAGGATAATCTTTGTCTTTACACATTTCTAGAAATCTTGAGTATCCTTTTTTTGACTCATTAGAGTTTTTTAATTTTCCTTTTTTGTAACCAGCAGGATCACTCCATAAACCCCATCCAAAGCATTCACCAATTTTATTAAAATAAATATAACTATTTTCAAATTTCGTATAATTATCAAGATTATCAACTATTTTCTTATCTAAATTTAAACAGGTTTTTATATTAAGAGCGATTACAGCTCTTTTATAGTATTTCTCTCTATCATCAAATCCGTTATATCCGCCATTAATTAAAGCACAAGTTGCTATTAAATCATTATTAATGGCATGAGGACTCAAATTGCCAGCTTTAGAATGATGCCAATACCATACTGCAGAACCTACAGCATGTTTTTTTTCTTTAGCAATTCTATGTTTATTATTTCCTAAAAAGTTTTCATTCACTGCTAACCCATAAAGCTCATAATTATTTTTATAGGTTAATTGCATTAAGCCACGTCCTTTATAGCCATCATAAACTTCACTTTCAGATTTACCACCTAATCCTTCTTCTAGCAAAGAATAACTTGCAGTTTCATGTAATGTGTGTGCTATAAAATGAGCCTTTTCAAGACAATTAATCATATTAAGTTTTTTAAATTGTTCATTTAAATCATTAAGAAAGCTTATAGCTGTGGCACTAGTTGTTATTTTTTTAAATTCTTCTGCTGAAATATCCCTATTACAGACACATTTACTTATTTTTAAATTTTTCTCTATTCTTGGCTTATTTAGTACAGTTCGACCTACCGTTAAGTCCACATCTAATTTCATTTTTATGGCATCTTCTTTAATTCTTTTTACCACATGAGTTTTCGGTTCCAAGGGATTACCATCAGGTTTAAATACCGTGATCTGTATTTTTTCTCCAATCATGCTTGGAAATGAAAATTTACCATCAGAGGTATTTGAAATTTTTGTTATCTTATTTCCTAGATAAAGTATCTCGATCTTTGTATTTTCAACGATATAACTATTTCCTTCTCTATCTAGAAGTTGGATATTTGATTCACTTTTAAAGTTTTCGCAGGGTTCGTCTAGTTTAATTATTTGTGGTATTTGAGAGCCATGCTCAGAGTTAACAGCACCTTTTAGAGCAAACTCATCATTTGAAGTCAAAACTAGAATTTCAATATCTCGATTAGGTGAAGATACCACCTCTACAATGCCCTGCTCATTGGTATGACGTTCAAATGAACTTTGTTTTCCTTTAGGGCGAGATTTTACCGGGAAACTCGTTAATATTTTCTCATTGCAGTCTATTATTTTAAATAAAGTCGTAACTATACCTTTTGTAGTAGGCATCACTTTTTCTTTATGATACTCCTCTATACTTTTAGGCAAGGATACTTTTACAGGATTCTTTCTAGAAGAAATGATTGAAGAATCAATCGTTTTAATAACGATATAATCTTCCATATTAGGTGGCTTAGCTAAAATTTCCACAGTTCGATTTGGTGAACCCTGAAATATAAATAAACCATCTTTATCTGTTTTATTTGTATTTTCTCTCGATGAACCTTTATAGCGTGATTTAACTTTTAAATTAATGACATATTTTCCTGAAGCATCATAAATTTTTGATGTTATGGTAACTAAATTGCCCATCATTCGACATCCTCTTTAGTATATACATCATCCTCTGAATCCCTTTCTTCTATCTCATTCAATAGTTCATCAATACTTTCATTATCTAAGTCTTGAATGAGATGAGTTTGTAAAGAATTAAATCCTAAAGCCACGAAATCTGTGGGTTGAGAGGTATAGAATCTCAATGTACTTAATTGATTATTTTTATTTAATACAGAATTCTTGGTTTTAATTAAGCTCCCATCCAACTTATTTAGAATAAAAATTTCTTTTTCTCCTGTAGACTGGTTAGTCCACTGATAGTTAATTTTATTACTAAATAATGTTTTCATTTTTGGAAGATTTATTTTTGATTCAATAATATTTTGACCTTTCGCAAACAGATGCTGCCCTGCCTTACACTCAAATTTCCCACCAGTTGTGACCACCACTCCACCCCCATTGATTTTAATTTGAGACCCTCCAGCGGTCAGTACAATCTCCTTCGGACTGGTGATTTCGATCTTGTCTTCAGTCGAAATAAGCTTGATTACCTTGCGGGCGATCGCTTCAATTGCGTCATCTTGGGCTTGTATTTCAATTTTTCCTTGAGCAGCATAGACACTTGCGCCTTCTTGAGCAGCGAACAAACTGATCCGGTCCTGTGCATGAGCAACTAAAGACTTCTGTGTGGAAAAATGAATATTCTCCGCTGCACTCTGATTAATCTGCTGATCAGCGGATAAATGGATATTTTCATTTGTGCTCAGTGCAATCGATTGGGGTGCGGTTAACAGCATCACCGCCTGTTTAAATGCGGCAGCCTTGACTTGATCTTCAGCTTCAATCTGATTCAGAAACTGTTTTAAACTATCAAAAAATTCCAATGGATCAGCCTGCTGTTTTTCTGCAATATCACTCAAGGCTTTGCTGTGATTGCAATTCGACTCAAGCTGCTCTTTGGCACGACTAGCATTCAAGTGATTGCCTGCTGCTGAATCTTGCCGATAAGTGGAAATTAGCAAGCCTTTTCCTGCTCGTAGGGCACCCCACTGATCTGTCCTTAGCTCAAAACCTTCTCCTCGACCTTCGCTGCTTTCACTTTCTTTGGGATGGCTTAAATTTCCCAGATTGAGCTGACTGGCTGCATGACTACTTTGCAGCTGTACACTGATCTGTTCAGGGGTATCATCAAAACGAAGCTGGTTAAAACCTTCGCCATCGACCTCCTGAGAACGGATACCACTAAGTTTTTTGGTCGCAGGAAGTTCTCCTTTCGCATCAAACATGGTCGGATACCGTTCTGCTTCATGAATCCGTCCCACCACAAAGGGCCGGTCGATATCACCTTCAAAGAAGTCAATCACTACAATTTCGCCAATTCGCGGATGCAACCTGATGCCATAACCCTCACCCGCCCAAGGGGTCAAAACATCCACCCAAGCAGAATCGCTATCATTGTCATTGCTACCTGCGCCGCCATCATGCTGATGATCCTCACTCCGGGTAAACAGAAAACGAACTTTCACCCGCCCCCATGCATCGACATGAATCGTTTCACCTTCAGGTCCGACCACTCGAGCCCGTTGCGGATATGCAGCAGGCCGATGAATGAAGGGGTGGTACTCAGGAACAACCTGGATTTCACGGCGCACCATCTGTAGTTCATTGGCCTGTCGTTCCTCCTGTGTCATCTGCCAGCCGCTCTTCTCAAGCAAACTGTCCAGCTGAGATAAGATATCTTTGGGTAAATTGTTCTGGTTATAAAACCGCTTAGCTAAAATCAGAAATTCACGTTGATGGACAGGATGCTGATCAATTTCAGGATGCTGTTGCAGTTCAAACCAGTATCCAACCTGAGCATCTCGTACGCTGCTACTGGCTTTAAAATATTTAGACTGCAAAGCATGATAGTCACTGAGCTGCTGATTGAGTCGATCCAGTTGGGCTATACCAGATGCTGTCACCTGATCCTCATGATTTAAGTCGCCGGTCCAAGCCGGACTGATGTTCCACGCATCTTCAAGCTGAAGAGTGGCATTTGCATGGATATCACTTTGCTGATGATTACTGAATAAAGGCTGGCTTTGATCCTGGGCAAGTTGCTGGGCATGCCAACGCTGGGTCCGGGTACTATTCGGATTGAGCTGACGTACCGCAATCAGACTGTTCAGCGTGTCGAGCTGTTCGGTGGCATGACTGCGATGAAACCGGATGGAGCGGCGTTTTAAAGCTGAAAAATATTGGGAATGATCTACCAGTTTTAAAANNACAAAAGGCCGGACATCATAGTCCCGGCTGAGTCCTGTCAAATCCAGGCTGAGACTGGCCGCGAATAATGCACTTCTGTTTTGCCATTCACTGAACAGGATTTCACTGATCTCGCGCACCGTCTTATTCATAAAAACCCGACTGTTACGGCGCTTCTGCCAGAGTGCAGTCGGATCATTTAGCGTCAATTTATACAGGGTCAAAGCTCCATCATTCTGCCCTTGACTGGCTGCAGTAATAATGCCCGTAGTCCGGAAAAGTTCACCCCGGTCTGTGACCTGATCAATGGCCACCCGACAGCCGATAAACTGTTTCAAGGCAATATGAGCATGAGTGGAAAGACAGATCAGTTCAGCCTGCAGGCCTTGATTGATCTGATGCTGACCCTCAATACGCTGAATCAAAACCTGATGATTTAAAGGAGGATGTGAAAACTGTAAATGTAGCGCACGATGCTGTCGCTTAAGCCCGAGCTGCTCCACCAGCATATGGATAGGTTTTGGCATTTTATAGTTATAATTTTAAGCTTTATTATTGTGCGGCAGATTTTAGGAAAAGTTATCCATTTCGTCCAGTTCACGATGCATTTCACATAATTAGGCCTTTAATTTATGGCCCTTCAATTAAAAATCTTAAATTGCATGTGGTACATCTTAATTAAAAATATTGCTCAATATTCCCTATTTTTCCGATTATCCTATACGGAACTTGCTGCTACACTCATTCAGATCTCATTCTTCAAGGCCAAGGACATGCTGGAACTCCCTTCTAAATTACCCGATTTGGGCGTGACCATTTTTAGTACCATGTCGGCCTTGGCACAAAAACTCGGAGCCGTGAATCTTTCTCAAGGATTTCCAGACTTTGCAGCGCCTCCTGCCTTGATTGAAGCTTTAAACCGGGCCAGCCAGAATGGATTTAACCAGTACGCTCCGGGAGATGGTCTGCCAGTCTTGCGAAGTCTGGTGGCAGATCTCTATCAGCAGCGTGATCAACTGATGATTGTTCCTTTCGAGGAAATCACGATTACGCCTGGGGCCACGATTGCGATTTTTTGTGCCATTCAGGCCACAGTGCGCGCCGGTGAAGAAGTAATTATTTTCGACCCGAGCTATGACAGTTATGGCCCTGCGGTACAACTGGTCGGGGCAAAGCCAGTGCATATTGCTTTGCAGCATCCTGATTTTTCTGTGGACTGGAATCAGGTCAAAGATACCATTAATGACCGTACCCGCATGATTGTGGTAAATACTCCACATAATCCGAGTGGTAGTGTCTGGTCCAAGGCAGACTGGCAGCAACTGATCGAGCTGATTCGCGAGCGCAATATTGTGGTGCTGTCCGATGAAGTCTACGAACATCTGGTTTTTGACGGCGTTCAGCACTATTCGGCCTGGTCATTTCCAGAACTTCGTGAGCGGAGTTTTGTGATTGGTTCTTTTGGTAAAACCTTCCATGTCACTGGCTGGAAAACCGGATTTTGTATTGCTGCACCCGCACTGATGAAAATGTTCAGACAGATTTATCAGTTTGCCAGTTTCTGTGGTGTGACGCCCGTTCAGGTTGCCTTGGCGGAATATATGCAACTGCATCCTGAGCATATACCTGAACTGTCCTCTTTCTATCAAAACAAACGGGATTTATTTAACTCATCCATTGAAACGTCACGCTTTAAATGGACACCTTCTCAAGGGACTTATTTCCAGAACTTAGATTATTCAGAGATTCGGCCTGAGCTCGATGATTTATCCATGTGCCATTTTCTGGCAGAACAACATGGGATTGTCGCGATTCCAGTCTCTGCGTTCTACCAGCATCCTCCTACAGATTTACGCTTGCTCAGGTTTTGCTTTGCAAAAAAAGAACAAACCTTGATCCAGGCAGGTCAAATTCTTTCAAAGGTTTAACTCATTTTTTAACTAAAAATCTCATAAAATAAATGCCTTAGTTACTTAAAAGCTAAGGCTTTTTCTTATATTCTGCCGAATAATAGCTGCATCAACAAATAGATGATAATTCAATCACAGGATGTCGCATGGCACAGCACTCACTGATTCATCAACAGAATTTATGGAAAGCCTTTCTGGTATTTCTGTTGCCATTAATTGCGACCAATATCCTGCAAAGTCTCTCCGGCACGATCAATACGGTTTTTGTGGGACAAATGCTCGGAGTGAATGCGATTGCTGCTGTTGCCGTTTTTTTCCCGATCCTGTTTTGTCTGATGGCCTTTGTGATTGGTTTATCGGCCGGCTCTACCGTATTGATTGGCCAGGCTTGGGGCGGGAAAAATATAGAAAAAGTGCGCTGTGTGGTCGGTTCAACTTTATTTATGACCTTGATTGGCGGCAGCTTGATTGCACTTTTTGGGGTAATTTTTGCTGAGAATATTCTCTTGGCGCTTGGCACAGATCCGGATGTGATGCATTTATCCTTGCCCTATGTGCAATGGATGCTGGCGGGTAGCCCCTTAATCTTTATCTATATTATTTATACTTCCATCTTGCGCGGTGTTGGGGATAGTACCACCCCCCTGTTTGCTTCCGCACTTACCATTGGGGTCGGGTTGGTGGTGACACCGGTACTGATTGCAGGTTATTTTGGCTTTCCTAAAATGGGTATAATCTCGCCGGCGATTGCCACCATTCTGGGAAATCTGGCGGTCCTGTTGTTTTTAATCCTGTATTTGAATTATAGGCAGCATCCGCTCAAACTCGACTGGGCCTTATTAAAAAATATTCGTCATCAACCACAGTTAAGCAGAATGATCTTGAAACTGGGGGTTCCTACTGGTGTGCAAATGGTCACCACTTCAGTTGCCGGACTGGTGATTGTCGGACTGGTGAACCGCTATGGTGCAGAAGCAACAGCGGCCTATGGCGCGGTCAATCAGGTCTTAAATTATATTCAATTTCCCGCTTTGTCGATTGCGATTGCCGCGTCTGTATTTGGTGCTCAAGCGATTGGTGCAGGTAAATCGGATCTGCTCAATAAAGTTACCCGGACTGCGCTGAGTATGAATATCCTGTTTACCGGCGGTCTGGTGATTCTGGCCTATCTGTTCTCCAAATATCTGATGGCGCTATTTATTACCGATCCTAAGGTTGTAGTACTAGGACAACAACTGCTGTTTATTGTGCTGTGGTCAATACTGTTTTTTGGCGCCAGTGCCATTTTTGCTTCAATCATGCGCTCGAGTGGTACGGTGACCGTGCCAATGTTAATCAACATTTTTGCCATTCTCTGTATTGAAGTTCCCGCCGCTTATCTGTTTAGCCGGTGGTGGGGTCTGGAAGGTATCTGGTATGCCTATGCGTTGGCTTTTGTCAGCCTGTGTATTTTGCAGGGACTGTATTATCAGTTTATCTGGAAGAAAAAAACGGTTGAAGCGTTAATTTAGATAAAAAGTTTATACCTCAAAAGCACAATACCTTAGATACTGGCTTGCTAAAGAGTCAAACTATGATTGTCGCCATAAAAGAAAACCCGCTTTCGCGGGTCTGTTTTACAATTTTTTAAGCAGATTTTTTCTTCTTTTTACCAAATTGGGTCGCCAGTGCAGTGACATGCTGATAACCGGTTGGTAAGATCCGCTGAATCAGGTCAATCGCTTTGGCATCATTGCCGATCAGCAGACGGCGTTTGTCTTTTTGTACCGCCTCCAGAATTTGACGGGCGGCTTCTGCAGGCGGACAACGCAATAATTTATTAAAATTACGGGCCGATTTTTCCGGATTCATACCTAAAGTGAGCAGGCTGTTATTCATTTTTGCGGCATTGGCAATGTTGGTACGGATCCCGCCCGGATGTACACATAGTGCACTGACTCCGCAATTTTCCATATCCAGTTCCTGACGTAAAGATTCGGTAAAACCACGCACAGCAAACTTGGTCGCATTATAAGCAGACTGGGTCGGCTGAGCCGTTAAACCAAACAGGCTGGAAATATTGATGACATGACCATCGCCAGTTTTCTTGATCAATGGCAGGAATTCTTTTGTCCCATACACCACACCCCAGAAATTGATTCCGACAATCCATTCCAATTCTTCATAAGATGCACCCTCAACGGTTGACCCTAGCGCGACCCCGGCATTATTAAAGATCATATTGACACTGCCATGATCCTGTTCAACCTGTGCTGCCCAGTTACGCACCTGTTCCAGTTCAGCCACATTCACTTTCTGGATAGTCACACGGACATCAGTCCCTTGGAGTAATTCTACGGTTTGTGCCAGACCCTGTTCATTAATATCACTCAGTGCCAAATGACAACCCTGCTGGGCCAGCAATACTGCCAGTTGCTGCCCAATACCTGAACCGGCGCCGGTAATCGCAGCGACTTTATTTTTAAAATTTTTCATTCAATTTCCTTATGTAAACCACTGCCATTCCATGACAGCAGGATCTTGTTCTGTTGTTTCAGGAGCTAGCACAGATCCTCAATATAGTTTTGACAATATAGATTGTCAATAATTATCCCATGTCCTTAGAGGCCAAATTTCAGGGCAGCATTTCTATATAGGTCTAAGCGTGATTTATTG
>DFCG01000026.1:10710-11476 GCA_002367455.1 Acinetobacter sp. UBA3060
TAAAACTGATTGATGAACTGCAGCAGAATGTGATGCAGGCCATGATGCAGGCATCGAGTGATCCGAAAAAAATGATCGAAGCCGGTTTGAGTGCGCTGCTCACTACCCTGCGTGACAATCCGCGCATGGCACGGATCATTTATATCGATGCCATGCTGGTGCAGGAACTGCATAATCAGGCCACCATTCATGAAACCATGTCACGTTTCGACCGCATGATTCACGCCTTTGTCATGTTGATGATGCCGCAGTTAAATCGCAGCGAGCAGGAAATTTCCCTGGTTTCGACCGGTTTAAATGGCTATGTCACCCAAATTGCCATTCGTTGGGTGATGAGTGGTTTTAAGCATTCGCTTGAGGAAGTTTTATCGTCGTGCAGTGTGGTTTTTTTGGCGCTGCTCGAGTCATTTTCCGAGAAAAAATAGCTGTTAAATCCTGTGCTTAATCGGCTTTCCTGCATTTACCAGTGAGTTGAAGATTTATGCTGTACTACGGAAATGAGTAAAATTAATTTATGATTTTTTAACAAGTTTCTGCATTATATTTGTCACAAATCTTTGCGAATATCAGCAGTTTTTCCCTTTCTGCAATGATACTGTCATAATTAGTCTTTGTAATAAGCCTGTCATAAATATAAAACGGTTCACCGTTTACATGAAATAGGGTATTGCGTTGTGAAAGATGACTACATATTAATCGTCGATGACGAGCTCCCGATTCGGGAAATGATCCATACCTCTCTGGATATGGCCGGTTTTCAGTGCTT
>DFCG01000026.1:11525-14163 GCA_002367455.1 Acinetobacter sp. UBA3060
ACAGCGCGCGGTGAAGAAGACCACAAGGTACAAGGTCTGGATGCCGGTGCCGATGACTACATGACCAAGCCATTCTCGACCCGGGAACTGGTCTCACGGATTAAGGCGGTACTGCGCCGTGCCAATGCCCTGAGCGGTGAAAAAACCATTGATGCCAACGGCCTGATTCTGGATCCGGTCAGCCAGCGGGTGAATTTTGGTAACAACATTCTGGAAATGGGTCCGACTGAATACCGTTTACTGGCATTCTTCATGACCCATCCGGAACGTGCCTATACCCGTGCGCAATTGCTGGATCAGGTTTGGGGCGGTAACGTCTATATTGAAGACCGGACNNTACTGGCTTTTTTCCTGATTATCGCCAGCTTTATCGGTTTTGGGATTGGGTATTTCTGGATTTGTATCGTAATTGCTTTCGTGGCGTTCTTTGCGACCCAAATGCGTTCCTTATATCTGGTCAATGAATGGATTTCCAATCGCCCTTATGATGTTCCACCGAATATTGGCGGGATTTGGGGTGCGCTACTTTTCAATGTTTATCGCGCCCAACGTCAGGAACGGATTGTTCAAGCGGAAATGGTCGAACTGATTGATCGTGCACAATCTTCGCTGGTGGCCTTGCAAGAAGCTGTGGTGCTGCTTGATGAAAACCAGCAGATTGAATGGTGGAATCCGGCGGCTGAACGTCTGCTCGGAATCTCCAGTGATGACCGTCGCCGTAATATCCTGACCTTGTTACGCCAACCGAGCTTTATCGAATACTATCACCATATTGATGAATCTCCCGACGGCCTGAAAATGCGTTCTTCGCTGTTTGAAGACCACTATGTGCAGGTCAAAATGACCCGTTTTGGCGGAGAAAGTCGGGTACTGGTCGCTTATGATGTGACCCGGATGCACAATCTGGAACAGATGCGAAAGGATTTCGTCGACAATATTTCCCATGAACTGCGCACTCCTTTGACCGTACTCAGTGGCTATATTGAAACCTTTACCGATCAGGAAGATATCAATCCACGCTGGAAACGCGCCTTTGATCAGATGCAGTCACAGACCCGACGCATGAATGCACTGGTCAACGACCTGCTGCTGCTGTCACGTCTGGAAAATGATAAGAATATTGCCAAAAACCAGATCATTGAAATGCCGAGTCTGATGAACCAGCTATTCGATGATGCCCAGGCCTATAATATTGATTATGGTCATACCCTGAATCTGGACATTGACAGTCATTGCGATCTGATCGGTTCAGATATGGAACTGGCTAGCGCTTTTAGCAACCTGATTACCAATGCCATCAAGTATACGCCTAAAGGCGGCACCATCACCATCGGCTGGCATGATGATGGCGAATCTGCCTATTTTGTGGTGCAAGATAACGGCATCGGTATTGATCCCAAACATCTGCCACGTCTGACCGAGCGTTTTTACCGCATCGATTCAGACCGTAGCCGCCGGACTGGTGGTACCGGTTTGGGATTGGCAATTGTTAAACATGTACTCATGCAGCATCAGGCACATCTGGAAATTGAGTCCAAGGAAAACCAAGGTTCCACGTTTAAGGTAGTTTTCCCCAAAGAACGTCTCAGCTTTCCGGACTAATCTCACAAAATCAAAAAAGGTACCATCGGCACCTTTTCTTTTAAGCGTTTAAGAGCTGATCTGTTTTTCTTTGGACAGTGCACGCGCATAGGCAGCACGTTGCGACACCCGTTTAAGATAGGCTTGAATCGCTGGATAGCTTTGACCCGTCCGGCTCTGCATGGCCTCCAAAGGAAAACTCATCTGAATATCCGCAAAACTGAAATGCCCGGCAAAATAATCATGCTCACTCAAATAGCTTTCCAGAAACTGGATATGATCTTTTAAACGGCTCTGTACAAATTGCTTTTTCACCCCATCACAGATTTTCTTGGCCACAGGTCGAATCAGCAAAGGCGTATGTTTAGGCACTGTGGTCATTACCAGTTGCATCACCAGCAGCGGCATTAACGAGCCTTCCGCATAATGCATCCAGTAACGGTACTGGGCCTTGTCGGCAATATCTTCTGGGCGAAACTGCTGCTTTTCATCATAAGTTTCCTGCAAATATTCCAGGATCGCCGCAGATTCTGCCAGTACCTGCGACTGATCGACCAGAATCGGAGCTTTGCCCAGCGGATGAATCTGTTTTAAGGCCGGTGGCGCAGAAAGGTTGGGCTGACGTTTATAGTATTTAACCTCGTAATCCAGTCCTAATTCTTCCATAGCCCACAGAATACGAAATGATCGTGATTGTTCAAGATGATGTAAAACACGCATATTAGACTCATGATTTTATTGTTCTTACTTTTTGAGCATAACAAAAAGCAGCAGACTCTAGCTCATTTTTTGATGACTGTAATGATATGTATTCTATGTTGCAGATTCATTATTTGAGTTCAACTCAGACAGCGTTCCATATTCCCATCATTTTTAGCATTTATCGGGAAGCCCGCATCTGGTCTGGAAGTGCGGGCGCTTCTAAACGTGGTCCATCATAGGCAGGAATGGAACCAAAACGTTCATGACCTTCAATCCATTGTTCCCGCGCAATTTTAAGTTCCTCTGTCGTACGCCCGACCAAATTCCACCACAGTAAAATCGGGCTTTCAAATGG
>DFCG01000026.1:14217-14712 GCA_002367455.1 Acinetobacter sp. UBA3060
CCCGAGGTCATCAGATTGACCTGCTTGGGACGAATCAACTGCTGATTTCCCAGACTGTCATTGTGCATCATGCTGCCTTCGATCATCCAAGTAAAGGTCTGCAGACCAATGTGTGGATGAGGGCCGATATCCAGACCATCTCCTTGCGGGAAAATGGCCGGACCCGCATGATCCAGAAAACACCAGGAACCTATCATGCGCTTATGTCTGCTTGGCAAGGCACGTTTAATCACGGTGCCCTGTCCGATTTCCGCGCGACGTAAAGGAAACTCCTGAATAAACTGATTCACATACTTTTCACAATCATCGGAATTCGACAGTTCAATATCACTATTATTCGACATGGCTGAGCTTACCTCGGCATTTTCATTCTACTTTTGAGTGGGTGAGACATGCATTTGACCGATTCAAGATGCCTCTCTGTTCAGGACAATGTACAGGGTCTATGGGCAAAATCTATCCTTGGAAATATTTAGATACGTATAAAACTCCTCA
>DFCG01000026.1:14758-20235 GCA_002367455.1 Acinetobacter sp. UBA3060
TCAACCACGGCATAATAGGCACCTATAAAAATAAATACTGGACCAGGACATGTCTGCTCAGAATGAGAATATATATTCAACGGCGAATGTATCTTTTCAAAATTCGACGACCAATAAATCACTGAAATTATCTGAATGTGATCTGCAGAACCGTCAGCTGATTGAACAGGCGCTGACAGATCCTCATGCCCGTATTCCTGCCCCGTTTCAGCAGTACTTTCATGATTATGTCTATACACATAGTCATCATAACTTGCGTCAAATTAACTATTTGGCACAAATTGCCTTTTTACTGTATTTCTTTGCCGATATTCTGATTATTCCAGATATGTTTTTTATTTCTGGTCTGATGCGCGTCGTTCTAGTTCTGGGCGCGATGTTTTGCTGTTATTACCTGTTTAAAAAACATAAAAATATTCAGATTCTGGACAGAATCTTGCCGATAGGCACCACTGTGGCTGCAGCGGCCTGGATTGGCTTACTCGCGCTTTCAACCAGTCCGCATGTTGCCACCTATATTTACGCCTCTGCGATCTTTATTCTCATCGCCAATCTCTGTGTACAGACCCAGTTTAAAGTCGCGGTCTATTGCTCCATCTTGATTGCCCTGTTTATCATGCTTGGTGTATCCCAGTTCATGAGTGCCTCTCAAGCCTTTATTTTTAGCGTGGTCTTTAGTCCACTGTGGTTTTTTAGCATTTATATTAACTGGAATAATATTCTGAATGTGCGGCGTTCTTTTCTGCGCTCCCTGCTTGATGAATGGAACTATCAAACCTTAAAGAATCTGGCACATACCGATGATTTGACCCAGCTCTACAACCGTCGCCATTTTGTCGATATGGCTGAACGCTCTATTCATCAATGGCCCAAACATGCCAGTAGCTGCCTGTTGATGTTTGATGTGGATCATTTTAAAAATATTAATGATAGCTATGGGCATGATGTCGGTGATCGGGTGCTACAACTGATTGCTGAAGTGACCCGTAAAGAAATGCGGCATAGCGATGTACTGGCACGTTTTGGCGGGGAAGAGTTTATCGCTCTCCTGGAAGATACTCAGCTACAAGACAGCCTGGTGATTGCAGAACGAATTCGTTGTGCAATTCAAAAGCAGTATATTTATGTTGAATCCAATCATGCCATCCGGTTCACCATTTCGATCGGTGTTGCAGAACTAGAATCCCATACCCAGACTCTGGAAGATCTGATCAAACAAGCCGATATCGCCTTATATCAAGCCAAGAAGTCTGGCCGAAACCGGATTGAAGTCTATCATCCGGATATGCTGAATAAGCCCAAGCCAGCAACAGAAAATCCCTGGAATGTATTTAAGCCAGACACTCAACCAGCCCAGTCAACGGCGAATTAAAGCTGAATCATTAGTTTGTTCTATAAGCTAGGATCATTCTTAGAATGCGTTAATCGGGGATTTCATTTTATAAAATAAATTTGATTCTTCCACTTTTAAAATATCCAACAAAAGAATAGAATATTTTTTATACAACTATATATAAATTTCATCTTATTCATTTTTATATATTTTAATTTGGGAAGGCTGCATGCCGCATGATAACGAAAAAGAATCACGTACCCTGATTCAGGAGGCTCTTCAAGATCCGCTTGTTCGTATTCCTGCACCTCTAAAACCGGCCTACTATGCTCATCAGAAAAAACTCACTTTAAAATACTTATTACAGGTCAATTTATTCGCACAGCTGGCATATGCCTCTTATACCCTCGCCGATATTCTGGTGCTGAATGATATTCTCAAGTTACTCATTTTGACCAAAATCAGCTATACCATCCTGATCGTACTGATCACGATCTAGATGTATCACTCTTACCGCAATCTGCCTGTCTTTGATCTGCTCTTGCCTACCTCGATTATTGGTGCAAGTGCCATCTGGTTTTTTAATCTGAATCAGTCTGAAAGTGCTTATACCCTCATTTATCAATATGCCTCCTTAGTCTTTATTGTACTGGCCAATTTATGTGTGCAGATCCGGTTCTGGCCGTCTTTGATTACTTCAAGTCTGATTACCCTGATGATTTACATCGGTGTATATTTCAATACTCGGTCTGACCTGTACCAGATGTTTTTATTTTCCCTGATTTATCTGCCAGTATTGACCTTCAGTCTATATATTAGCTGGAGCTCGACCTTAAAATCACGCATGGTATTTTTGCAGCATACCCTGAATGAATATAATCGGCAGGCCTTTGAAAATATGGCTCATACCGACTCACTCACTGGCCTGAATAACCGTCGCTGTTTTGAATATCTCGCGCAACAACTGGTACAACAGAATTTTGATCAACCGGTGCCTATGAGTTTACTGGTCTTTGATGTCGATCATTTTAAGCAGATTAATGATCGTTATGGTCATGATATCGGAGATCAGGTCTTACAGACGATTGCCCTAAATACACACAGCGAAATGCGGCAGCATGATATTTTGGCACGCTATGGAGGCGAGGAATTTATTGCATTTTTACCTGAAACCTCTCTGGATGAAGCGCTAAAAGTTGCCGAGCGTTTAAGGCATAAAATTGAAAATATTGTGATCGATCTGGACAGCCAACATCGTTTCAGTTTTAGTATTTCGATTGGTGCTGCCATTCTGGAAAGCTGTGAAACGGATTTGATGACCCTAATTAAGCAAGCCGATATTGCCTTATATCAGGCTAAAGCCAATGGACGGAATCGGGTTGAAGCTTATGATCCAGATCTGGAGCAAAGTTTAGCTGGAGAGATGCAAAACTGGCAGGTTAAACCGGCTTAAGCATCTTTTCCGAAAAGCATAAAAAGAGCGCCGAAGCGCTCTTTTTAATTTAGAAAGTTTATATTTCTAAACTGCCATGCATAGCGTTTAGCATAAAACTTTCAAGCAGCGATGCTGCTTGAAAGTCCTTACTGCCGCGCGCCTAGCGCTTGGCGTAATTTAGGCGGACAGCAGTGCTGTCCGAAACCCCTAAATTACTCCCATTCAATCGTTGCAGGTGGCTTAGACGATACGTCATAAGTCACACGAGAAACGTCAGCAATTTCATTCATGATACGCGTAGAGATTTTGTCTACTAGTTCATATGGCAGGTGTGCGAAACGAGCTGTCATAAAGTCCACCGTTTCTACCGCACGCAATGCAATTACCCATGCATAACGACGGCCATCACCGACTACACCCACCGATTTCACTGGCTGGAATACCGCAAATGCTTGAGCAGTCTTGTCATACCAGCCGCTGTCACGCAGTTCTTGCATGAAGATGTCATCTGCAAGACGTAAAATGTCTGCATATTCTTTTTTCACTTCACCCAAGATACGCACACCTAGACCTGGGCCTGGGAATGGATGACGATAGATCATGCTGTGTGGCAAGCCTAAAGTCGTACCCAATTTACGTACTTCATCTTTAAACAAGTCACGTAATGGTTCAACCAGTTCAAATGCTAGGTCTGCTGGTAAGCCGCCCACATTATGGTGTGATTTAATCACATGCGCCTTACCCTGCTTGCTTGCAGCAGATTCAATTACGTCCGGATAAATCGTACCTTGTGCAAGAAATTTTACGCCATCTAATTTACGTGCTTCTTCAGCGAAGACAGCAATAAATTCACGGCCAATAATTTTACGTTTTGCTTCAGGATCAACTTCACCTGCAAGCGCAGTCAAGAAACGCTCTTCAGCATCAGCACGAATCACGCGGATACCCATGTTGTCAGCAAACATTTGCATCACTTGATCGCCTTCGTTCAAACGAAGCAGACCATTGTCTACAAATACACAGGTCAGCTGATCACCGATCGCTTTATGCAACAGCGCTGCCACTACAGATGAATCCACACCACCAGAAAGTCCTAGTAATACTTTTTCATCACCAATCTGTTGGCGAAGCTGTTCTACACGTAGATCAATAATGTGTTCTGGCGTCCACAGACCGCGACAGCCACAAATTTGATGAACGAAGTTCGACAGTAATTCTGCACCTTTAGAAGTATGTGTCACTTCAGGATGGAACTGAATACCATAGAAACGGCGAGTTTCGTCAGAAACCATCGCAATTGGACAGCTTGGCGTCTGTGCAGTGATTTGGAAGCCTTCTGGAATACGGGCAACTTTATCGCCATGGCTCATCCAGACATGCAGCTGGTTTTCACGGTCCTGTAAATTACCGATCAGCTTGTCACGTACAACAATATCTACTTCTGCATAGCCAAACTCATGCACAGTACCTGGCTCAACTTTACCGCCAAGTTGTTCGCACATGGTTTGCAGACCATAACAAATACCCAATACCGGCACACCCAGCTCGAATACCACTTGTGGCGCACGCGGGCTGCCTTCAAGGTGAACGCTCTCAGGTCCACCAGACAAGATGATACCGTTTGGATTAAATGCACGAATGTCTTCTTCAGACATATCATAGGCATACATTTCAGAATATACACCAGCTTCACGGACACGACGTGCGATGAGCTGACTATATTGAGAACCGAAATCCAGAATCAGGATACGATCTTCAGTAATTTGAGTATTGGTAGTCATGACGAACAACTATGAAAGGCAAACGAAAGATAAGCGCCGTATTCTAACATTTTTCAGCGCATTAAGCACACAATTCGCATGAGGTATGCATTTAGTTGATTGCATTATATTTCTAGCAGAATAAAGCATCCCTTTGGATGCCTTGATTGGTCTGTCATTTTTATATTTTTAAGCTCAAGATTTAATCCAATTAAGCCTGTTTTTATAAAAATCCGAAGATAATATGTAAGAGAAATTTTTGCTTAATTGAAGATGGATGAAGCCTTAATTATTTTACTTTCTGGTACTGACTTTCATGCCCCGGGCTGTTAGGATTTGACCACACTTTTGCTTGTACTGGGCTCATGGAACTGATTGATTTTATCTTGCATGTTGATGATCACTTGCTTGAATTTATCACTAATTACGGGATCTGGATTTATGCCATTCTTTTCCTGATTATCTTTGTAGAAACAGGTCTGGTGGTCATGCCGTTCCTGCCTGGCGACAGCTTGCTATTTGCAGCAGGTGCACTGGCAGCCTCTACTGGTGCAATGGATCCATGGGTGCTGATTCCACTCTTGTTTGTTGCGGCAGTTCTGGGTGACACCCTGAATTATCATATTGGTAAATATATTGGTCCTCGGGTTTTCGAGATCGAATCGCGCTTCATCAATAAAAAACACTTATTGGCGACCCAGCAATTCTTTGCCAGACATGGTGGTAANNGCCTGGATTAGCTCATTTGTCATTTTGGGCTATATGTTTGGCAATATGCCGATCGTCAAAGACAACTTCACCTATCTAATTTTTGGCATCATTATTTTAAGTGTATTGCCAGGTGTGATTGGCTTTATTCAACAAAAGCTCAAAAAAAGTAAAACAGCTTAAGAACTTTTTACATTAAGATTCTTTTACAGCCTGTGCGTTTAATCCCAGAGCTTGATCA
>DFCG01000026.1:20317-27492 GCA_002367455.1 Acinetobacter sp. UBA3060
ATCCCGACCGGAACGGTACTCAAGCTAAAGGCAGCAAAAACCAGAACGAAGTTGGTCGGGCTTTGCCAGGTTTCCATCGGTAAAATTCCAGAGGCCAACAATGCTGCTTTAGGATTTTTTAGGGTAGTTGTAAACATTTGCCAGGGGCGAATCTGCGGATGGTTCTTGCTGTAGCGTTCTAACTGCTGGGCCTTATATAAATGCAAGGTCATCCAGCCCACACAGATGGTACTCAGCACATAGACCAAGCCTTTAAAATTTGGCCAGATCGGTGACGCCAGATGAATCACCAAGGCCCATACATTAATGGCATAAAAATAGCCGAGCAAAATGGCAGGAAGATAGAGACTGGTTTTGGCCTGCCCCTGCTGATGAGCAGAACTAGCCACCAAGGCATTGGCGGGCCCTGGAACCATCATTACAGCAATGAGTCCTAAAACAAATAACCAATTTTCAATCATCGCAATGAACTTTTCCGGGCCAAGGTTGTAGCTTAATCAATATGAGAGTGTGATAACAAGCTTATAAATTTCAGATTTATATACAGTCTGGTCAATTTCCCGTGAGTTTTATCTTAATGTAAACCGCCCTATTCTTGGTGAAAGCAATAAAAAAATGCCGACCCGAAGTCAGCATTCATCCGTTTAATGTTGAATGATTTATTTAGGCGTCGCCTGCCGAACGATGATCGGACAGTTCTTATAACGCGCGGCCTGTACAATCGCTTCCTGCTCGCCTAAAAGCCGTGCCAGTTCGGTTCTTTTGGTATCGGATGATTGTCCCATATTGACTGAAACACTCGGGCCAATACCCCAGCCACCGCGACTGCCCCAGCCACCGCCAAGACCAACGCCCACACCGACGCCTGTACGTTTCGGTGGCTCAACGCCATTGTCGATATACTGCTGAATACGGTTATATTCACCCTGTAGTTGCGAACAACCCAAAGTCTGATACAGGGTTGGCGACACATAAGTCGGTTTTACCGGCGTTGCACAGGCACTCAGTAATGCAAGTGCAGCAATACTCAGGCTTATTTTCACAAGTTTCATAGCTAACTCGATCTTAATTCTGCTCTATCTCATTGAACAACGATTGATAGGCCTGAGTCAATTTATGATCAGTAGCCAAATGAATCAAAGGCTGATTTTTCTGATGAGATTCTTTCATCAAGATCGACGGTGGCAACATACTGTCGAGGACCGGCAACCCTTCATCTTTGAGCTGTTGTACCACTTCACGCGGTAACTTAGCCTGTGCCTGAAACTGGTTGACGACAATACCTTCAATTTCCAGCCCTTCATTATGATCATCTTGGGTTTCAATCACATTTTCAATCAGAGTCTGTAAGGCACGTTTAGAAAATACATCACAGTCGAAGGGAATCAGCACGCGGTTTGCCGCAATGAGTGCAGAAAGGGTAAAGAAATTAAACGCAGGTGGTGTATCAATAAACACCCGGTCATAATGTCCTGATAGCTGTTGTAAAGCATCTCTTAACTTGTAGATCTTGTGCTTGGACTCCAGTGCATGGGTCAATGCACCCAGCGTTGGACTGGCCGGAATAACATCCAGATGTTTAAAAGAGGATTGATGCACATAGCTTTCCAGGCCTTTACTTCGGCTTTTTAAGATCGAGCCAATGGCATTGCCGAGCAGGCCCTTGCTTTGCTGATTGCCGAGTACATCTTCAAAATAGTTTTCGATATTCGGTTCAAGTGCCGGCTTGTCGCTGGAATACGTCGCATCATCGCCTAACACATACTGGCTAGAATTGGCCTGCGGATCCAGGTCAATCAATAATGTTTTTAAGCCCTGATGTGCACTGATCGCTGCCAGATTGACAGTAATACTGGATTTGCCTACCCCACCCTTTTGATTAAATACCACACGTGTACGCATGTCCCCTCCTCACATTTTTAATTACTTTTACCACATTTGTATTTTTTAATTATTTGCATGGGCTGGCTGTGCTGATCATCACAGCCAGCTTGCTTTTAGCCAAAATTCGGCTTGATCATCACCAAAGCCAGAATAGACACCAATGAAATCACAGCAATAACCAGGCCAGCACGACGCTGCGACAGCAAGATCGAATCATCTTTCTTATAGGCTTTGCCTAGAGAGGACACCAGTACCAAAAATAAAATAACTTTGGCATAGAACCAGGGCTGTACATCAAAGTCTTTGATGACGAGCGACACAATACCGGTCAGTGCAATCACCGTGATGGCTAAATGCTGTAAAGCGACTAGCGCTGTACGTGCCACCGGATTAGGTAAATTCCCTTGTGTACCGACAAACAAGGTCAAGGCACGGGCAAGAATGGCGACAATGGCCAGTCCTGCTGCCGACATATGAATAATCTTGACTAAAAGTTGGGTTTCCATCATGTCCTCTTAGTTTTTAGGTGCGTGTGCACAAGCAGGACTGGTCGTATCCTGACCTGCCCACTCTTCAGGCAAAAATGCATGAATAGCCAGTGCATGAATCTTGTCTTTTGACAGCAGATCACCTGCAGCAGCATAAACTTTCTGATGACGCTGGACTGGACGTAAACCGGCAAAAGCCTGACTCACAATCACGGTTTTAAAATGCGATTCTTTTCCCGGAAAATAACCGCCATGACCCGAAGATTCATTCACCACTTCCAAATAGGTTGGGGATAATTGCGCCAAACGGTCTTTCAGTTGTTGTTCTAAGCTCATGGCCTGACTCCGATCTGCAAAAATATAATCCCAGTATACCTTGTTCTGCCGAGTATTTCGGTAATCTGTTCAGGTGCAATCCGTTGATTGTGGCGAAATTTCATTGATTTCTATATGGATATTGGTTATTTATTGTCTGGTCTGCAGCATTTTGCTTTTATTTTATGCAATTGATGCAAGATTTTTAACAAAGGTGTTGACCACATTTTTGCATGCTGTATTATACACGGCATGCGGGAATAGCTCAGTTGGTAGAGCATAACCTTGCCAAGGTTGGGGTCGGGAGTTCGAGTCTCCTTTCCCGCTCAAAATTTTTTCATTTAGTTTTTTCATTTAAAAAACTTTATAGACTCCGCGGGAATAGCTCAGTTGGTAGAGCATAACCTTGCCAAGGTTGGGGTCGGGAGTTCGAGTCTCCTTTCCCGCTCCAGATTCTAAAAAAGCCCTGATCGAAAGATCGGGGCTTTTTTTATGTTGATGTTATTTTTTTAAATGATCCTTTCATTTTTGTTTCACTCAATAACAAATTCTTAAAGTACTTTCTGATTTTATAACCAAGATGTGACCATAGTACCCCCCCTACGGCAATAAAAAAGCCCTCATCAAAAGATCAGGGCTTTTTGATATTCCATCAATGAATCAGATGAAAGCAGGCTAGCGCAAAAAAACTAGCGATGATAAGAATCCATCTTCAATACAATTAAAAGGTAATTCGCTGATAATCACGGTATTGCGGTGTCCAGAAATTATGCTCTATTGCTAGCTGCAATTCTTCTACACTGACTTTCGGTGCTACTCCGTCTTCAATCGCAGCAAGTGCCACTTTTAAGGCAATCTGCTTCGAAATTGACTGTAAACAATCCAGATTCGGCAATAAATCTGCCTGAGGATCTTTCAGTTTCGGAGAACAGTCCGCCAAGGCATTACTCGAGGCCATCAGCATATTATCCGTGACACGTTTCGCACCTGAAGCAACTACACCCAGGCCGATACCCGGGAAAATATAAGAGTTATTGCATTGGGAAATATGATGAATCTGTCCCTGATAATTCACTGGTGCAAATGGGCTACCCGTCGCAATCAATGCTCTGCCATTGGTCCATTGCAAGATGTCAGCCGGAACAGCTTCTACGCGGGAAGTCGGGTTGGATAAAGGGAAAATAATCGGTTGCACACTGTTTTCAGCCATGGCTTCAATCACTTCCTGAGTGAATAAACCTGGCTGTCCAGATACGCCAATCAATACCGTCGGTTTGGCACGCTTAACTACATCTAGCAAAGAAATCATGCTCTCTGCATCTGCCCAGCTTTCTACATTTTCAAGAGGCTGTGCCAGTTTGCGCTGGAAGTCCAGTAAATTCGGCTGATTCTCCGTGATCAGGCCAAATCGGTCGACCATAAATACGCGTGCACGTGCTTCGGCATCACTCAGGCCCTCAGCAACCATTTGCTTAATGATCTGTTCTGCAATCCCGCAACCAGCTGAACCAGCACCCAGGAAAGTAACCACCTGATCTTTAAGCTGTTTACCTGCTGCACGCGAAGCAGCAATAAGGCTGCCCACAGACACTGCTGCAGTGCCCTGAATATCATCATTGAAACAACAGATTCGATCACGATACTTTTCCAGCAAAGGCATGGCATTTTTCTGTGCAAAGTCTTCAAACTGAATTAAGGCATCTGGCCAACGCTGTTGAATCGCCTGAATCACCGTCTCTACAAAAGCATAGTACTCATCGCCGCTGATTCGTGGTTCACGCCAGCCCATATAAATCGGGTCATTCAACAACTGCTGATTATTGGTACCAACATCAAGAGTAATCGGTAAGGTATAGGCCGGACTGATCCCGCCACATGCGGTGTAAAGTGCCAGTTTTCCAATGGGAATCCCCATACCACCAATGCCTTGATCTCCAAGACCCAGAATGCGCTCACCATCTGTAATCACAATCACTTTCACGTTCTTTTTATTGATATTGTGAATAATCTGGTCGATCTGATCACGGTCAGGATAGGAAATAAAAATCCCACGATGACGGCGATAGATATCAGAAAAGCGCTGACATGCCTCACCCACAGTCGGAGTATAAATAATCGGCATCATCTCGCTGAGGTGATTTTCAATCAGATGGTAAAACAGGGTCTCATTGGTATCCTGAATATTCCGCAAATAAATATGCTTGTTAATATCACTGCTGAAAGCACAATACTGCTGATAAGAACGCTGACTTTGCTCCTCAATCGTCTCGGTGACATGAGGAATCAAGCCATGCAAGTTAAAGCTTCTGCGCTCTTCTTCAGAAAATGCAGAGCCTTTATTGAGTAGTGGGAGTTCTAGCAGAGTATTTCCAGCATAAGGAATATATAAAGGGCGTTTACTGTTCAAATTTTCTCTGGGCATTATTTAACTCATCTAATCAATCTTCGGCAGTTCTGCCAAAATAATGACATCACTCTCGTTATTTTATATAGCTTATCCTGATTTTAGCCTCTTGGGTCATTTAGCAAATTTATAATACTTGTAGCAGGATTTTATAATCTGATAACACCTATTTTCAGCCTAGGTTTTGGACGGTTTCTAAAATTAACCCGTATTCGTATTTTTTAATTTAAATCGGCAACAAGTTCTGTTTGACAAAAAACCTCAGCTCATCAAGGATAAAGCATAAATTTAATAAGACCAACGAGTATAAGAATGAGTGAACTGCAACCGCTTTATCAGCCCGATATTTTGGGGACAGGCTATGAACAATCGATCTTAAACTTTCCCGATGATTATGAGGGCAAAGTCGTAGCAACCCTGATCCGTAAAAAAGCAGCCCAACCTACAAAAAAAGCTGTTTTATATATTCACGGCTTTATCGATTATTTTTTTCAGACCGAAATGGCAGAGCGCTTTAATCAGCATGGTTTTGATTTTTATGCGCTGGATTTAAGAAAGTACGGACGTTCGATTCTGCCGCATCAAAAATATTATAACGTCTATGACCTAGCTGAATATGATGCAGAAATTACCCAGGCACTCGACATTATAGCAGCCGAGGGGCACGATGCTGCCCTGCTCTGTGGTCATTCTACCGGCGGCCTTATCACAACATTGTACGCGGCACATCACCCTAATCATCGGTTAATCAAAGCACTCTGGGTCAACAGTCCATTTTATAACTTTAATATGAATCCGATAAAACGTGCGCTCGGCATCCCGCAGTTAAGCAAACTGGCGAAAATTTTTCCCAATCTTAAATTTCCGAGTGAGTTAAATAAATGGTATGCCGCCAGTCTGCACAAGGATTTAAAAGGGGAATGGGACTTCAGTCTGGACTGGAAAAAGACCCGCTATCCAAGGGTACGGATCAGTTTTGTTCGTGCCATTCATGAGGCACAAAAGGAAATTCACCGCGGTGTTCAGATTGATATTCCGGTACTGGTCATGCATTCGCACCAAACGCTCAATCCTAAAAAATGGGGCAAAGCGGCACAGAGTAGCGATGTGATTTTAGGCATTAAAGATATTCGTAAATATGCCAAAAAAATCAAAGGTGATGTCACGGTTCTGAGTATTCAGAACGGTTTACATGATCTGGTACTTTCAGAGAAATCAGTACGCGAGCAGGTTTATCAGCAGCTGTTTCAGTGGCTGCATGACCAAGGTCTTTAAACACTTTAAATAAAGCAGCGAGGAGAAATGAAAATTTCATTCGTTTCTCCATTTTGGCTGTCTGGTAAAACCCGCACTATGGTGTGAATGTAAGTAAACACATTGAAAATATGCCAATCTTTCGATGTTTTTAAACTTTCATAACCCATTGTTTTTAAATTTAAGAATTGAGAATTTATAGCTTTTATTTCTCTAATGCTTGTCTCCAAATATTGTCTTTTGTAGCAAGCCTGTAAACAAACAACCGTCTGTCTTGCTCCCTCTTTATAGTAGAGCTGAATGCAGAAGCGCCTATATTTTTTGATCAGCAAAATGCGCTCAGCCTGCACCACTAACAATCATATAAAGGAATAGATTATGCGTTATGCAGATCCCAATACTGACGGTTCAAAAATTCAATTTAAAGCACAATACGATAATTTCATTGGCGGCGAATGGGTCGCTCCAGTCAAAGGTGAATACTTTGACAACATTTCTCCGGTAGATGGCAAAGTCTTTACCAAAGTGCCGCGTTCTTCTGTAGAAGATATTGAGTTGGCGCTTGATGCAGCACACAAAGCCAAAGAACAATGGAACAGAGCATCGCCGACCACCCGCTCCAATATTCTGTTGAAAATTGCCGACCGTCTGGAACAAAATCTGGAAATGTTGGCTGTAGCAGAAACCTGGGACAATGGAAAACCGATCCGTGAAACGCTGGCTGCCGATATTCCACTGGCCATTGACCATTTCCGTTATTTTGCCGGCTGTATCCGGGCTCAGGAAGGTGGCATTTCCGAAATTGATGAAGATACTATCGCCTACCATTT
>DFCG01000026.1:27584-27937 GCA_002367455.1 Acinetobacter sp. UBA3060
AAAGCTCTGGAAGGCTTTGCCATGTTTGCCCTGAACCAGGGTGAAATCTGTACCTGCCCTTCCCGGGCCTTGGTACAGGAAAGTATTGCCGATGAATTTCTGGCGCGTGCGGTAGAACGGGTGCAACGCATTAAAACTGGACATCCACTGGATACTGACACCATGATTGGCGCGCAAGCCTCACAGGAACAGCAGGACAAGATTCTGGGCTGTATTGCCACGGGCCGTGAAGAAGGTGCACAGATCCTGACCGGTGGTGAAGCACGTCAGGAAGTGGGCCAAGGTTTCTATATTGAACCGACTATCTTTAAAGGTACCAATGACATGAAGACCTTCCAGGAAGAAATCTTCGG
>DFCG01000151.1:0-13676 GCA_002367455.1 Acinetobacter sp. UBA3060
GACAGAATAATCGCCACGGTATTATTGGCCACAAAGATATTCGAAAACACCACCAGAAAACTAATCCCGATTTCGCCGGCACGTTGCTTCCCAACTTTAAATAGACGGGTCAAGCTATAAATGCGCTCGATCAGCCAGCGTAAACCGCCTTCTCGTTGCATGATCGCCGAGAGGCCACCCAGGAACATCGACAATAACGCCACTTCAAACATGCCGACAAAGCCATCATAAATTGAAGTATTCAGTTTGAGCAGATCGAATTCAGCTGTGGCAAATAGGCCAAACAAGCCGGAAAGTAGTACGCCAATGGTCAGTACAGCCAGAACGTGTAAACGGCTAAAGGCCAAAATAAATACGGCGATATAAGGTAAGACCAGAAGCCAGTTAAAATCCTTGTATTCCAATGTGTTGCTACTGCCGGTACTTAACACGTAAATTAAAATAGTGACGATTGAGGCTGGAACTGCAATCCAGACATTGACTCTGAACTTGTCACGCAGTTGTACGCGTTGGCTGGTGGTCGCCGCAATGGTGGTGTCTGAAATCATGGACAGGTTATCACCGAACATGGCACCACCGACGACCGCACCAATCGCATAAATCACGTCAATATCGGTCACCTGGGTGAAACCAAAAGCGATCGGCGCACAGGCTGCAACGGTGCCCATGGAGGTACCCATCGCCGTGGCAATAAAGGCCGAGATCACAAATAACATCGGCAGAATAAATGTGGGTGGGATAACCGACAAGCCCATCTGCACGGTGGCATCCACACTGCCGATGGCGCTACTGACGCTGGCAAAAGCACCTGCCAGCATAAACACCATAAACATCAGGATTAAATTGGGATGACTGGCACCTCTGAGGAATTCCTCAATGCCCTGGTTGAGTTTGCCGCGATACACTAATGCAGCCAAGATAATCGCAGGCAGGGCAGCCACAGGCGCTTTCACCTGATAGAACGCGAACTCGGTTCCGATCAGGGAATGATAGATCCCGCTACCCAAAAATATGGTTAAAAATACAATAAGCGGCAGCAGTGCAATGGCGCGTGCCTGCACTGTAGCCTCAGAATCAGTCTGCATAGGAGATAAAAAAGTAAGAGAATAGGACTAGTATAAAGCAGGTTTTGCAATTTCAGAAAACTTTAAATGAATACGCTAACATCTGCATTTTTATTAATTTTTATATGATAAAAATAAGTTTATCTAAATATTCAGGATTTTAGGTAATAGCAAAATTAGGCATCTTTGATCATTGTGAAAAAAATCAAAATAATCGTAAATAGACCCTTCCGAATTGTTTTGAAATCTTCGCACAGGAAATGAAGTACTCGAGGTCGGTATCGCAGACTGTTCATTGGACAAAAAATAGCGTTACAATGCGATGTCTTGTATTTCTACATAGTCAATGCCTCAAGTTTGAAACACGTTAAGGAAAATACCTCTCTATGTCACGTTTAGCCACACGATTTGGACAACTTAAATCTCAACAGCGTAAAGCTTTAGTTTCTTATGTCATGGCGGGTGATCCGCATCCAGAAGTCACAGTGCCTTTGCTGCATGAGATGGTGGAAGCGGGTGTCGACGTGATTGAGCTGGGACTTCCTTTCTCGGACCCGATGGCAGATGGGCCGGTGATTGCACTAGCTGCTGAACGTGCTCTGGCAGGTGGAACCAATACCCTGGATGCCCTGCACATGGTGAAAGAATTTCGCTTGAAAGATCGCGAAACACCAGTGGTACTGATGGGTTATCTGAATCCGGTTGAAGTGATTGGCTATGAAAAGTTTGTGGCTTATGCCTATGAATGTGGAGTAGATGGTGTACTGCTGGTGGACTTGCCACCAGAAGAAGCACAAGGTCTGGGTGAAGTACTGGAAAAATATGATATGGATCAGATTTTCCTGCTGGCACCAACTTCAACCGATGCACGTATTCAACACGTAGCGAAACAGGCCAGCGGCTTTATTTACTATGTGTCACTGAAGGGCGTGACCGGTGCAGCAACTTTAGATGTCTCTGAAGCCGCTGCACGCATTCAAAAGATTAAAGCTGTGACTGATGTTCCTGTAGGCGTAGGTTTCGGTATCAGTGATGCTGCATCTGCGAAAGCGATGGGTGTTGCTGCCGATGCAGTTATTGTGGGTAGTGCGTTTGTAAAGCAGTTTGCAACGCTCGCACCAGAACAAGCCGTTATTGCGACGGTGAATAAAGTCAAGGAGCTTCGAGCAGCGCTCGATGAGTTAGTATGAGTCAACAAGTGAAATCAGGCAAAATTCTGAGCCCATCGACCCCATGGACGGAGCGTACTGTTCCGGGCATTCAGGTACCCGATGAGCAAACGGCATATAAAGCGACATTTACCGAGCCTACGATTGAGTGTCCTGAATGTCATGCATTGGTGACCCGTACTGCCATGTCATTTAATGCCTATGTCTGTCCGCAATGTGATGAACATTTGCGTATGAAAGCCCGTGAACGTCTGAACTGGTTCTTTGATCAGGTACAAACAGAATTGGGTCAGGAATTTATAGCCAAAGATCCNNGGTTTGCTGAAAGGCGTACCGATGATTGCCTGTGCGTTTGAGTTCGACTTCATGGGCGGTTCTATGGGCACAGTGGTCGGTGACCGCTTTGTTCAGGCTGCAGAACATGCGATTGAAGCTCGTCAACCTTTGATCTGTTTTGCTGCTTCGGGTGGTGCTCGTATGCAGGAAGGCATGTTGTCCCTGATGCAAATGGCGCGTACTTCGGCTGCGATCCAGCGTTTAAAAGAAGCAGGTCTGCCTTATGTAGTGGTATTGACTCATCCAGTGTACGGCGGTGTGACCGCATCATTGGCAATGCTGGGTGATGTACATATTGCTGAACCGAAAGCGATGATTGGCTTTGCCGGTAAACGTGTGATCGAACAGACTGTACGTGAAAAACTGGAAGAACCGTTCCAGCGCGCGGAATATTTGCTTGATCATGGGGTAATCGATCAGATTGTTCACCGTCATGCATTACGTGATACAGTTTATCGTATCGTTACGAAGTTGATGAATTTGCATTGAANNGTGGCTGAAAAGCTGGGCGTGACATCTCCAGAGGCCAAAGTGCTGACGGTGGCAGGAACCAATGGTAAGGGTTCGACCACCACCACGCTGGCCGCGATCCTGAATGCGCAAGGCTTCAAGGTCGGATTATATCAGTCTCCACACGTGTACCGTTTCAATGAACGTGTGAAATTACGCGGCATTGAAGTGGAAGATCAGTTGCTGATTGATGCTTTTGTTCAGGTCGATCAGGCTCGTCGCGAATGCGGTTTGAGCCTGTCTTTCTTTGAAGCCACGACACTGGCTGCTTTTGTGATTTTTAAAGATCAATGCTGTGATGTCTGGGTGCTGGAAGTTGGCTTAGGCGGCCGTCTGGATGTGGTCAATGTGGTCAATCCGGATGTGGCGGTGATTACCAATATTGGTCTGGATCATACTGACTGGCTTGGTGACACCATCGAGAAAATTGCTTTTGAAAAGGCCGGAATTATTCGCCCGGATATTCCAGTCGTGTTTGGTGGACAGCAACAGATCCCGCAAGCCATTCTAAATAAAGCTCAAGAATGTAATGCATCTTTGTATGCAATCAACCGTGATTATTTCTATAAAGCCTTTGAAGATGGCCAAAGCTGGGCTTTTGCTTCATCGGGTACGACCTTAAAACTCCCAACAGGTTCGCTGGCACTGGATAATATTTCTACCGCCGTGGCCGCCATTCTGCTGAGCGGATTAAACGTCAGCCAGCAGGCAATTGCACAAGGCATTCAAACGGCAAAATTGCCGGGACGGTTTGAAATCCGTCAAATCCAGAATAAAACCGTGATTTTTGATGCAGGACACAACCCGCATGGGGTCGAATTTCTACTGAAACAATTACGAGATTATTTAAATTACAATCAAAAATATAATGAAGTCATTTGTGTATTTTCAATGCTGGCAGATAAAGATATAAATTCTGTCGTCAAGTTATTGAAAGACACGGTGCAATTGTGGAAAATTGCACCATTATCCGTTCCACGTGCGGCAGACGTCACAGTTTTGGCTGATGCTTTAAACGGTGAGGCGGTAGAACAATTTGACAATGTAAAATTAGCTTTTAAATCAGCACTGGATCAAACAGATAATAATCAGCTGATTTTGGTATGTGGATCATTTCATACCTTAGAAGCGGTATGGGAGTATTTGGAAGAATGTCAATGAATAACAAACAGCGCTGGATGGGCGGTGTTGTTTTACTCGGTGGTGGTGTTTTATTGGCAGCATTACTCCTGAAAGGCCAAGATGAAATCAATCAGGACCGTCAGCAAAATCCGGCACAGGCTGCGGAAGTTGAAAATAAAGAGACAGGCAATCATTCGCTCGGTTCTTTGACGGTCGATGTGGAAACAGAAAAGCGTTTACTTGAACAGCAACGTCGTGACCGGGAAAAATCGGTTGCAGAGCAGGAAGCACGTGCAGCCGAATTTTTAGCGATGCAACAGCAGGCTGAAGCAGATGCTGCGCGTAAAGCGGCTGAAGAATATGCTGCCCTGAATGCACACCGCCTGGGACAGCAAAGTTCCGATAATATTCCGCCAGAACTGGTTGAAGACGAACAGGCCAAGCAGAAACGTCTGGCTGAAGAAAAAGCGGTGCAAGAAAAAAAGTTAGCCCAGCAGCAGCTGGACCAACAAAAAGCCAATAGTTCTACTGATGCAGCCAAGAAAGAAGCAGAGCGTAAAGCTGCTGAAAGTAAAGCCGCTGAAGAAAAACGCAAGTTAGAGCAACAGCAAAAAGCCGAAGCAGAACGTAAGGCGGCTGAAGCAAAACGTAAAACCGAGGAAGAGCGTAAAGCGGCTGAAAAGAAAGAAGCTGAACGTAAAGCAGCCGAAGAAAAACGTAAGGCCGACGAAAAGCGTAAAGCTGAAGAAGCTAAGAAAAAGGCTGCAGCCGAAGAAGCCAAGAAGAAAGCAGAAGCTGAACAGGCGCGTAAGTTACTGGAAGGTGAAGAGGACAAGCAATGGATGGTGCAGGTGGCACTGGCAGCGAATGAAGCCAATGCAGATGCTGTAGCAGCCAAACTGCGTGCCAAAGGTTATAAAGTAACCAAAAGCTCAACGTCTAAAGGTGTACGTATCATGGTGGGTCCGTCCAAAGACCGTGAGACTGCAGATGCACTTCGTAAGAAAATTGCGTCTGATGCCAGCCTGAATATGAAATCAGCTTGGGTGAACGATTGGGTGCCGCTAGATAAGCGTTAATTCTTAGTATTAATCAAAGTTTCTGTAGATGGATTCGTGAGTTGCTCGCGAATCCATTTTACATTTTCAGGGGTAAATAAATTTTCAATATTGTGCCAAATGGCATGAAAACCATATCCGCCATGTTTCATTTCCTGTAGTGCCTGCTCAATCGGCCAATGTTCAAAAATAATCCGGTACATGGCGACACTTGCACCAGTTCGGTCTGAACCGTGATAACAATGCAAGAGCACCTTCTGGTGATTTTGTTGTGCTTGCTGAATCAGTAGCATAATTTTCAATAAATCTTCCCGATCAATTGCCCAGGTATGTATGGGTACATGATGTAGCTGAAAGTTTTCATTGCTCAAAATAAAGCTGTCTTGATCCCGTGAACGTAAATTAATAACTACATCGATTTGATGCTTTTTTAATAAAGGAATGAGTTCAGTTGAAGGCTGCTCACTACGATAGACAAAATTGCTGATTTGATGAAAATTATGATTCTGATGAATGGGCTGTCCCCAATGCTGAGGACGTTGAGGTTCAGGCAGGGCAGGCGTAGTCATGCAACCTGTGGTTAGGAGGTAGCCACTCATGAGGATTGGAAATATGCAGATTTTCATACAGAGCATAGATGTTGTTTTTGTTATTTCAAGTTTAAAGTGGATATGAGATTTTGAATATAAAAAAGCCTATCCGAAGACAGGCTGTATAGAGAAATCGAACCCGTAGCACGTCAATGTAGTATTCGATAAAGCATTAAATCTGGAAAATAGAGTTTCTCTTATTCTTTACTACGAGCTCCATCTTATCCTGTGCTACGCGCTTCGCTTGTCTTGCGCAAAATTAAAAAGGAGTCCTTTTAATTTTGCTCAGGATGTGGCGTTAAGCGAAGGTAAGGCGTGACAGCGGTATAACCTTTTGGAAAACGTTGCTTGATTTCCTCCTCATCCTTCAATGAAGGGACAATCACCACATCATCGCCATGCTGCCAGTTTGCAGGCGTTGCCACTTTATGGCTATCGGTGAGTTGCAGCGAATCTATCACACGCAAGATTTCATGGAAATTACGACCGGTCGATGCAGGATAAGTAATAATCAAACGGACTTTTTTATTGGGGTCAATGACCACTAAAGAACGGACCGTTAGAGTTTCGCTGGCATTCGGATGAATAAAGTCATACAGCTCGGAAACTTTGCGATCCTGATCGGCAATGATGGGGAAATTCACTGTGGTGTTCTGGGTTTCATTGATGTCTTTAATCCAGCCATGATGCGATTCAACATCATCGACCGACANNTCATAAAAATTAATCAGGCCTTCACTGGATTGCTGTTCAAAATTCGGTGCGGTATCGCCTAGACGTAAACTCATCTTTTTAGCCTCAATTGGTCTTTTAGTGTCGAGATACGATTTAATATGAATCAATTTTTTTATGATTAAAAATAGTGTTTTTTGCTTTCTTTATGAGTAAATTGCATAAGTAGGATATCCATCTATCCAGAAGCGCAAAAATCAGTCACTTAATTGACTATGTTGCACAGGGAAAATTTGCTACATTACTTTGCCTTAGATCTTAGGGCTAGAACTAAGGATCAGATTTTTTTAGCGGTTTTACAGCAAAACCCTTGTAGTTCAAATTTCTAGCACCATAATAACGACTAAGAACATATTCATTTGACAAGCAAGATTTAGAGAGTCTATTCATGTTGGCAAGTCTGATCGGAGGAATCTTCGGTACCAAAAATGAGCGCGAACTCAAACGCATGCGTAAAATCGTAGACAAGATTAATGTGCTCGAGCCGACGATATCTACCCTTAGCGATGCAGACTTATCTGCAAAAACTGAAGAATTCAAACAACGATATAATAAGGGTGAAACCCTCGATAAACTATTGCCTGAAGCATTTGCAGTCTGTCGTGAAGCCGCGAAGCGGGTGATGGGCATGCGTCATTATGACGTGCAGCTGATCGGTGGTATTACCTTGCATGAAGGTAAAATCGCAGAAATGCGTACCGGTGAAGGTAAAACCCTGATGGGTACTTTGGCCTGTTATCTGAATGCCATCAGTGGTCAGGGCGTGCATGTCATTACCGTGAACGATTACCTGGCGCAACGTGATGCCGAGTTGAACCGTCCATTATTCGAATTTTTGGGTCTAAGCATCGGCATTATTTATTCCATGCAAAATCCGATGGAAAAAGCTGAAGCTTATCGTGCCGATATTACTTACGGTACCAATAACGAATTTGGCTTTGACTACCTGCGTGACAACATGGTGTTCTCGCTAGTAGAGAAAAAGCAGCGTGGTTTGACCTATGCGATTATCGATGAGGTCGATTCGATCCTGATTGATGAAGCNNCCACCAAAATTACAGGCACAGAAAGAAGAGAAAGTGCCGGATGGCGGTCACTTCTGGATTGATGAAAAACAGCGTTCAGTTGAAATTACTGAAGTGGGTTTTGAAACCATTGAAAGTGAACTGATAGAAATGGGCTTGTTGGCAGAAGGCGAGAGCTTGTATTCAGCATCGAACCTAAACCTGTTGCATCATGTTACTGCAGCGATCCGTGCGCATTATCTCTATCAGCGTAATGTCCAATACATCATCAACGATGGTGAAGTGATTATTGTCGATGAAAATACCGGTCGTACTATGCCGGGACGTCGTTGGTCTGAAGGTTTGCATCAAGCCGTAGAAGCCAAAGAAGGTCTGGAAATCCAGCCAGAAAACCAGACTCTGGCAACCACAACCTTCCAGAACTATTTCCGTCTGTATAAAAAACTGTCCGGTATGACCGGTACTGCTGATACTGAAGCAGCGGAAATGAAAGAAATTTATGGTCTGGATGTGGTGCTGATTCCAACTCACCGTCCAATGATTCGTCAAGACCATAACGATTTAATTTACTTAAATCGTGAAGGAAAATATAACGCGATTATTCAAGAAATTCAGCGTGTGCATGAAGCTGGTGTTGCACCAATTCTGATTGGTACAGCCACCATTGAAGCTTCTGAGATCCTGTCGGATAAGCTAAAAGCTGCAGGGATCCAGCATGAAGTACTGAATGCCAAACAGCACGAACGTGAAGCCGATATTATTGCGCAGGCCGGTGCGCCGCGTGCAGTGACGATTGCCACTAACATGGCCGGTCGTGGTACCGATATCCTGTTGGGTGGTAACTGGAAGGCGTTGCTGGCTAAAATTGAAAACCCGACTCCTGAAGATGAAACTCGTCTGAAAGCAGAATGGGATGTTAATCACCAGGCCGTGCTGGATTCAGGCGGTTTGCATATTATCGGTTCCGAGCGTCATGAATCACGCCGTATCGATAACCAGCTGCGTGGCCGTGCCGGTCGTCAGGGTGACCCGGGTGTATCACGTTTCTACCTGTCACTTGAAGATGACTTGATGCGTATTTTCGCCGGTGATCGCGTAGTCGGCATGATGCGTGCCATGGGCTTGCAGGAAGATGAAGCGATTGAGCACAAAATGGTGTCTCGCTCGATTGAAAATGCGCAGCGTAAAGTGGAAGCACGTAACTTCGATATTCGTAAGAACTTGCTGAAATACGATGACGTGAATAACGAACAGCGTAAGATCATTTATAGTCAGCGTGATGACATTTTGGCAGAAAATTCACTGCAGGATTATATTGAAGAAATGATCCGTGAAGTGATGCAGGGTGTGATCGCCAACTATATTCCACCTGAATCGATTCATGACCAGTGGGATATTGAAGGTCTGGAACTGGCGCTACGTGAAGATCTTTCGATGGATCTTCCTATCGGGCAATGGCTGGAACAGGACCGTCGTCTGGATGAAGAAGCTTTGGTGGTTCGTATTACCGATGAAGTGCTGAACCGCTACCGTTCGCGTCGTGAACAAATGGGTGGGGAATCTGCAGCATCGCTTGAACGTCACTTTATGCTGAATTCTCTGGACCGTCATTGGAAAGAGCATCTGGCGGCTATGGATTACTTGCGTCAGGGTATTCATTTACGTGGTTATGCGCAGAAGAATCCGGAGCAGGAATACAAAAAAGAAGCTTATAACCTGTTTGTGAACATGCTGGGTACGATCAAATCCGATGTCGTGACAGATCTGTCACGCATCCACGTACCGACCCCTGAAGAGCTGGCGGAAATGGAAGCACAGCAGCAGGCACAGGCTGAGGCAATGCGTTTGCAGTTATCTCATGAAGAGTTTGACGGCTTGTTGGCAGGCGACCATGAGGTGACGACCGAGCAAAATGCTCAGGCCAATCCGGTAGCACCAGTTTTTGAAGCACCGGCAAGTCGTAATGCACCTTGTCCATGTGGTTCAGGCCTGAAATACAAACAGTGTCATGGTAAGATCTAAACGCTATTAAAAATCAGAGCCCCATGGCTCTGATTTTTTATGTATGAAGATTTTTCAGAAATTGAATACTGTTTGCAGTCTTAGGAATTAAATGCTATTTAATGGCTCATTCAACACCTCAAAGTGGAATAACCTGAATGAAAAAAGTATTAAAAACGCTCATGATTGCCGTTTTGGCAATGCCTGCCTTAAGTTTTGCACAAACTGCAGCGACCACAACAATTGATAAAGTTCAGCAAGCGGTGGGTACTAACACTGCTCAAGTACAACGTACCGATGCACAAGTGACTGTGGCAAGCCCACGTACCGGCATCCGTTATACCTTTGCCAACCAGAATCGTCCGATTGTGTTGCAGACGGCTGCGATTGCAGCTGCCAATGCGGCAAATGCAGACCGTATTGTTGCTACAAATCCGGCACTTTCTACTGCAAGTCAACAACAGGCGAAACAGGCTTTGCTAAGCGAATCTGGACAACTTGCACAAAATTAAAAATATCTTATTTTAAAAATGTAGAAACCAGTCTTGATGACTGGTTTTTTATTGTGAAAATCCATAACAAATCTCAGGCTGGCTCAGGCTTTGGCTCGATTTTTTGTTGCAGATCAACTAAGCTGTATTTTTCTAAAACTTCAATATTGGACTTTAAAATGGCAGTTGGTGACGTATCTATGCCACAGATGCATGTGGTGAAAGGGGTTAAAATTGGTTCGGCTGAAGCCTATGTGCGCTATCAGAACCGACGTGACCTGGTGATATTTGAACTGGCTGCAGGCTCCAATGTTGCAGGGGTGTTTACCCAGAATGCCTTTTGTGCAGCACCAGTGCATGTATCTAAAGCACATTTGCAAGCGGGAAATCCACGTTACCTGGTAATCAATACCGGCAATGCCAATGCAGGAACAGGTCCTACAGGCATGGCAAATGCAGAAGCCACCTGTGCCAAGTTAGCTGAACTTGCAGGCGTACAGGCTGCTGAAGTGTTGCCATTCTCGACTGGTGTGATTGGTGAGCAGCTTCCAATGGAGCGTTTGCTTACAGGTTTACAGCCTGCGCTGGATTCATTGCGTGATGATACCTGGGGCGATGCAGCGACTGGAATCATGACCACAGATACTACTCCGAAAGGTGCGTCAGAACAGTTCGAGCTGGATGGTGTGACTTATACCATGACCGGTATTTCCAAAGGTGCAGGCATGATTCGCCCGAATATGGCGACCATGCTGAGCTATGTTGCGACGGATGCACCGATCAGCCGTGAACTGGTTCAACAGTTATTAACTGAAACAGTCAATGTATCGTTTAACCGTATTACNNCGTTATGCAGTGGTGCTAGACGTATTGACACGTACCATGAAACGCCTTGCGCAACTGATTGTACGTGATGGTGAAGGTGCGACTAAATTCATTACCGTGACTGTAGAAGGTGGTGGCAATACTCAAGAGTGCTGCGATATTGCCTATAGCATTGCGCATTCACCGCTGGTCAAAACCGCAATCTTTGCTTCTGACCCAAACTGGGGCCGTATTCTGGCAGCGATTGGTTATGCCGGTGTGCCAAATTTAGACGTTGCAAAAATTCAGGTTTGGTTAGATGATGTACAAATCTGCAAAGATGGTGGTGCGGCAGCAGACTATACTGAAGCATCCGGTGCACGTGTGATGGCCCAGGCTGAAATGACGATTCGTGTTGATCTTGGACGAGGTCAGGCAAAAGATACGGTTTATACCTGTGACCTGTCGTATGACTACGTAAAAATCAATGCAGATTATCGCTCATAATTCAGATTGTTTCTAAAGCCTCCGTTGTGGGGCTTTTTTTATACTTAATGATTTTTAATGACTGGTCAAAAATAGCATTTCGCCAGAGATGACCGGGATGTAGAGTGAAAGGTTCATTGAATAGTGAACCATGAGGGTAGAGTAAGAGTTGTTATGAATGATGCGACCAAATTAATAGCCAATGAAGCTAAATCGATTGTGCAGGCGCATTTAGATCGTTTAGGTGTTCCACAAGAACATCAAATGAGCCAGCAGGAAAAATTGGACAAATTTGCACAGATCAAGGCAGAGCTGGAAAAACAGGATGCTGTTTTGGTGGCGCATTATTATTGTGATCCTGAAGTGCAAGAACTGGCTGAACTGACGGGGGGCTGTGTTTCCGATTCACTGGAAATGGCGCGTTTTGGTCGCGATCATCCAGCTTCAACGCTTGTGGTAGCTGGTGTGAAATTTATGGGCGAAACCTCTAAAATTCTTTCACCCAATAAAACCGTGCTGATGCCAACTTTGGAAGCGACCTGTTCACTGGACTTAGGTTGTCCTGTCGATGAGTTTACCGCTTTTTGCGATGCGCACCCGGATCATACTGTGGTGGTTTATGCCAACACGTCAGCGGCCGTGAAAGCCCGAGCCGATTGGGTCGTCACTTCAAGTTGTGCAGTGGAAATTATCGAACATCTGGACAGTCTGGGCGAAAAAATCATCTGGGCACCAGATCAGCATCTGGGTCGTTATATCCAGAAAAAAACCGGTGCAGAGATGTTGCTCTGGGATGGCGCCTGTATCGTGCATGAAGAATTCCGTTCACGCGGTATTGCCAATATGAAAGCGCTCTATCCAGATGCGGCAGTTCTGGTACATCCCGAATCACCGATGTCTGTGGTCGAGATTGCCGATGCGGTGGGTAGTACCTCACAATTAATTAAAGCAGCACAAACTTTGCCAAATCAGCGTTTAATCGTAGCTACTGATCGCGGTATTTTTTATAAAATGCAGCAGGCAGTGCCGGATAAAATTCTGATTGAAGCACCAACCGCAGGAGAGGGGGCAACTTGTCGTTCTTGTGCGCATTGTCCTTGGATGGCCATGAACGAGCTGGATGGTATCTTGCATGTGTTACAGCATAAAGATCAGGAAGTGCATGTCGATCCGGTACTTGCTGAACGAGCTAAACTGCCTCTAGATCGCATGCTGAACTTTAGTGCCGGACTAAAACGTTAAAATTTGTATAAAAAATGTCTGAAGCGATTGATAAATAAACGCTTGAAGCGTTTTTTCAGTTTTTTTTAAATATAGGTGTTGACGTCTCCGGGCGTCGCGCCTAGAATGCACACCGTACCGAACGATGTTCGATACGAAAGCTGAGATGAATCGGAGCATAGCACAGCCTGGTAGTGCACCTGGTTTGGGACCAGGGGGTCGTAGGTTCGAATCCTACTGCTCCGACCAATTCTTCAAGGCAAATGATGTTTGCATCAGTAACGCGCTTGTAGCTCAGTTGGATAGAGCATCCGCCTTCTAAGCGGATGGTCACAGGTTCGAATCCTGTCAGGCGCGCCATTTGGTCGCTTGATGTTAAGAATCAAAATGATGGTGGATGTAGCTCAGTTGGTAGAGCCCTGGATTGTGATTCCAGTTGTCGCGGGTTCGAATCCCGTCATTCACCCCAACTTTTAAAGTTGAAATCGGAGCATAGCACAGCCTGGTAGTGCACCTGGTTTGGGACCAGGGGGTCGTAGGTTCGAATCCTACTGCTCCGACCATCTCCTTCAAGATGGTCGAGATAAAAGATACCGCGTTAAGCGGTTTTTTTATGCCTGAAATTCAATGTGAATAAAAAATATACAATTGTTATCGGTGGCTATCATGGTGAATGCTCGAATCCCTATTAAATTATTTTTCATCTAATAAAACTGTGCATTGAAGATTGCTTTCTTCTCGCATTGCTTCACTCTTAATTTTAATCATTCAACAATTTAACCAGAGTTTATCTATAGAGTGATTATCTTGTTGAATGGAATTTTAATGGATGGATGAGGATTATATTTTTAAAATGGGTAAGGGATTCCATAGTCAATCTATTTTATTAACTCATCTGTTGTGTTTGATCTGAAATAAAGACAATAAAAAATTTTTAGATAGATATAGCAATTAAATTAACTAGAAATACCCATTGATAAGTAAATAAACTACTTTAAAACATCAATAATTGAATAAATTTTGAGTGAAAAATAGAAAAACCTGTATTTTTTGTAGAATAAATAAAC
>DFCG01000185.1:0-8308 GCA_002367455.1 Acinetobacter sp. UBA3060
CCCTTTGACCAAGCGGTAGATATGCCAGATAAAGACCAGAAATACGATCAGGAAGCCAATCAAGATCACGGTTAATAAGCCACCGACGATATAGCCCAGCAAACTGATCCAGAAGGTTTTAATTTGCCAGTCGACATGACTTTCCAGCCAGGTACCGCGCATTTCATCACGCTTGATATAATTCATCACAATCGCAATAAATGGGGTCAGACCAAGAAAAAATCCTAAAATATAAAGAATATATGTAATCAGATTATATTGTTTTAAATCTTCCGCACTTGCCATTCGCTTTTCCTTGTTATTATGTTTTTAGTTTGTACAAAAACTATGCATGAGTTTTAAGCAGCTTTCAAATATTTTATGTTTAAAATGCGCTGCAAATCTGCAATCACGGAACTGATTTTTCTGGAATAGAGAAAGCTGAAATAAAATTGTCTATAATGCTTCCCTTTTCTTCTCCCTTGAGTGTGTGATGTCTTCCAAGCAATACGATGTTCTAGTCATAGGTGCCGGTGCCTCAGGTTTAATGACGGCGTATATGGCTGCGCAACGTGGGCGTAAAGTCGTGGTGGTGGAAAAAGCCAACAAGGTTGGCAAAAAAATCCTGATGTCTGGCGGTGGTAAATGTAATTTCACCAATCTGGAAGTCGAACCGAGCAATTATATTTCACACAATCCACATTTTGTGATTTCAGCTTTAACGCGTTATACCAACTGGGACTTTATCGGCTTGGTTTGTGAATATGGCATTGCTTATGAAGAGCGCAAACATGGACAGCTGTTTACCTTAAATGGTGCAAAAGATATCTTGTCGATGCTGCTGGCAGAATGTGATAAAACCGGTCTGGTCGATATTAAGACCAGTTGCGAAGTGAAAGCAGTGAATCCAGTCGATGATCAAGGCTTTCAGGTGGCGACCTCACTGGGATATTTTGAAGTTGAATCTGTCGTCGTGGCATCTGGCGGTTTATCTATTCCTACGCTTGGCGGTTCAGGCATTGGCTATGAGATTGCAAAACAGTTTGGACATCACCTCTATCCGACTCGTGCCGGACTGGTTCCATTTACCTTCTCTGACGGATTTAAAGAAGTGACCACGCGCTTAAGTGGTAATGCCGTAGAAGCAACACTCTCTAATGAACTTAACAGCTTTACCGAAGCCCTCTTATTTACCCATCGCGGTTTGAGTGGGCCGAGTTCCCTGCAACTTTCTAACTACTGGAATGTCGGTCAAAGCTTTAAGGTCGATTTCTTACCGAGTGTAGACTTACTGGATTTCTTTAAAGCAAAAAAACAAAGCCAGCCCAAAGTCTTATTACGTACACTCCTCAATGAATATTTACCGAAAAGTGTGGTGGCTGAATTACAAATTCTGATCTGGACTGAAAGTGCTGAAACTGCCATTGGTAATATCAGCGATGACAAGCTGGAACAGATTGCGGCACGTCTGCATGGCTTTGAAGTGAAACCTTCAGGAACAGAAGGCTACCGTACGGCGGAGGTGACTTTGGGTGGTGTAGACACCACGGAAGTATCCTCAAAAACCATGGAAAGTAAAAAGCAGAAAGGCTTGTATTTTATTGGTGAAGTACTGGATGTTACCGGACATTTGGGCGGTTATAATTTCCAATGGGCATGGTCATCGGCACATGCCGCATCGGAATATATTTAATCAATAGATAATCTGGATTGCTACTTAACTCATTCCAGATAATCTGTTTTAAACAGGTTAAGATTGGCCGTATTGGTTAGACGGTCAATCGCCAGCTGCATTTTTTGAGCTTCTCGCAGACATAGCGGTAAGTCATCTGCTGAAGATGCCATGAATTTATGTTGCAGTGCTTTCCACATATTGTTGATCTCCTTTTCTTTATATTTTTAATGCAAGAAAAATACCAAAATCATTTTAGTATTCACTTGAATATTCTATATTTTTTAAAAAATAAATTCTATTCCTAGCGACTGAGCAGGATTGACTTCTCAGTTAAATTCGTCTGCCTCTGGTATTTTCTTATCCAGCTCCCGCTCAGACTGCTCGTCCTGCTTGCTCTTTACAAAAATAAATCGATAGGCAGCGGTAAAAAAGCCAATCGTAATTCCTGCAATGACTAAAGGCGCCAGAACTTTGTTAGGTTTCTTGGTATTCATTCATTTTTCCTTATGACTGAACAAAATCGACCACATGAGCGTGGTCGATTTTGCTTAAAAATAAAAGGTTATTTCAGGTCATCTTTTTTCTGAGTTGAACGGTCAATATCGACATCTGGCTCTTTTTCTCCGGTTGAACCAAATGGATTATTGGCTGGTGGATGAGTCGGATCGACTTTTACTGAATCTGGTACGGCCTGATCCGCATCCGGATTGACAGGATCAATACCTAATGACTCATCATCCTGTGGTGCAGTGGTAAGGATTGCCGGGGTAGTATGGGATAAATCCGTACTCATAGGCGTACTCTTGTCTGAATCCTGATTTGGCACGATGCCTGCTCCTGGAGTTGTGATTGAGGAATCGCTAGTACCCGTAGCAGTTTGCGAACCACCAGAGGACTGGCTCATTGAGCTATCTGTAGAACTCATACCCATTGCCGCACCTGTAGTACCTGACATGTCGGCTGCACTTGTACCTGTGGTCTTGCTACCTAATCCAGAAAATATGCTGTTCTCAGCTTTTTCTTTGACTGGATTGGGTTCTTTAGCTTCTCGTTTGGCTTTATCAATCAAATCTGTGAGTACACGCTCCGCAGGTTGACGACCACCCAAACCAAATGCCAAGGCAAATGCCACTGCTACAGCACCCAAAGTTAGACCAAATGCCAAGTTAACAATTGAATCGGCAATACCCATGGCACGCAGACCCATTGCCACAACGAGTCCCATGATCAGAACACGAACCAGATTGGCTAACCAGCGTGAGCTGTTATATTCACCACGTTGTACGATATTCGCAACAATATTTGCCAGCCAGAAACCGATTACCAGAATCACCGCACCGAGCAGGATATTGGCACCGAAGTAGATGAACATTGCAATAAGACCACTGATCTGTTCAAAGCCCAGACGGTTCGCTGCTTCAGATACCGCAAATAGCATGGTGAATAAAACGATCAGGAAACCGACTACACTGGAAAGTTTAGTCGTGCCTAAAAAACGCTGGATATCCAGTTTGGCAGGAATTTCATCAACACCTGTACCGGCAACTACTTCAACTACCAGACGTGCTACCAGTTTAGAGACCACATACGCCAGAATCAGAATCAACGCAGCAGCGATAATATTCGGAATGGCATTCATGATTTCATATAGCATGGCTGTAGCAGGCTGAGAAATGGCCTCGATACCCAATGCTTCAAATGCAATGATCAGTGCGGTAATGATCACCACGGCGAAGATAAATGACCCAATCACCTGGGAAACATTCGAGTTTTTGAAGATGCCTACTTTTTCAGCATGTTGTTGTACGTTCAGACTGTTTAATAGCCCTTCAACAATACCGCGCACAATTTTCGCCAGGATATAACCAACAAAAATGATGACTGCAGCAATGAAGATGTTTGGTAAGTAGCTTACGACATCGGTCAGCATATTTTGAACTGGTAACAACAGACCGTTGAGACCCAAAATAGACAGTACGATTGGCAAGAACAGCAATAAAATTAACCAGTAAGCAATTTCACTGATGTTTTTACTAATCGGACTGACACCGACTTCAGCACTGAGTTTTTCATCGAGTTGCGTTCGGTCCAGTAGCTTTTGTAACCCTATCTTCACCAGATTGGCCACAATCCAACCTATGAATCCGACTGCAATTGCACCTAGTAACTGCGGGATAAATAACAGGAATTGCTGGATCATATTACTGAATGGACCGCTGACACTGGTAAGATTAAGTACATTCAGCGCACCAATCACGGCAATAATCAGAATAATCCAGAACACGACGCGGGCGATAATGCTCTCCACATTGGAGTGATGACCTGTCGCCGTATTTAAATGTGTATTGGTGCCCAGTTTNNTAGTACATGGCATCGAAGCCACCACGCGGGCTTCTCATATAATCATTCATGTTGTTCTACCCTCTTTGTTATTAAGCTATTTATCTGAAATCGGGGGCATCTCCCTGAAACAATCAGCCCCTTCTTTTTCCGGATTCATATTAGATTTGATGTTTTCAGACTCAAGCCAGGTAGATGGCACTACCTTAAAACATCACCATCCATTGCAAAAAAGCCCCAGTGGTTCACTAGAGCTTTTCAGGTATTTTCAGTTATTGAGTCGCCTGTCCATCAGTCGCAGTTGCTGTTGCTTCTGTGCCATCACCCACGGTTGCTGTAGCTTCCGTCCCCTCATTCATGGTAGCCGTGCCTTGTGTAGGCTCACCGACTGGAGTTGAATTATTTGGGGTAGCAGGCTGTACATTCGGATTTGGATGTCCTGCAGGAGCATCATTCGCATCTGGATTCATGTCAGCAAACATATAGAACAGTAGTGCGAGTAAAAAAATACCGACCAAAATCAAGATATAAACAGGGATACGCTTTTTCTGCGTCACGTCTGCCTGATGATTTAAAGGTGGTTTTTTATTGAAATCATCGACCATAACCATCCTCACTCTTTGTTATTCATAAGTAGATTTTTAGAATAACAAGCTGTGAATAGGGCTTCTGTGACAAAACATGGTGAGATGGTGACGGGATGTAAGTCACTAATCCATCAGAGTTCTCTGCTGGATGCTGCTTTAAAATAGCCGTTTGGCCGGGCTATGTTGCATGTCGACTGGGGTTTGGTGTTCATCTTTCAACTGCACCCCTGAGAGCTGTAACTCACAGGATTTACGCATCAATGCCACCAGTCGCTGGATGGCAAGTGGATAGGCCAAGCCCGCAGGACGGACATTGGAAATACAGTTGCGCAAGGCATCATGACAGCCTTTAAAAGCATTATAAGTGTAGTAAATTCCCATACTGTTCGGTGAGCTCAAACCCGGCCGCTCGCCAATCAGCATGACCAGCATTTTAGCCTGTAAAATTTCTGCCACTTCATCGCCCAGTGCCACACGACTGCCACGGGCAATCACTAAAGGAGCAACTTGCCAGCCTTGTTGCTTGCACGCCTCAATTAAAGCCGGAATAAAATGCAGGCTATTTTCCTCAATGGCACGTGCCGACAGCCCATCTCCCAGCACAATGGCTACATCCCAATGTTGCTGATGTTCGGCCCGGTATTGCTGCAACATCGTTTTGGATTGTTGTGAAAGCACACGTCCGAGATCGGGACGTTTAAGATAAAGATCTTTCTCTACCGCCTGACTGTCAATTTCCAGAATGGGTAGTCCTGTTTTACTCAAACCAGCTTTTAAAGATTCAACATCAAGTGGCTTCAGTACGGCATCTTTGGCCTGGGCATGCGCCAGTTGAAATTCCAGACTTGGTCGAGTCGGCAAACTACCCCCTGTTCGGCCTAAGGCAATCCGTGCATCAGTAAAGGCTTTTAATTTCTGCCAGGGATTATCCTGTAATTGAGGCTCAAATTTCACATCGGCAATCAGTTTCATAGTACTTCCTCAAGACAGGATTAGACGTGAAAATTGCTTCGGCAACTCTGTCGGCCAGTGCAGCTGATTGGACTGTTGCGCCAAAATTCCCTGCTGCTCCAGCCAGTGGTCAAATTCGGGGGCTGCTTTTAATCCCAGTAATTGCCGGATGTAGAGCGCATCATGAAAGGAGGTCGTCTGATAATTCAGCATCACATCATCCGAACCGGGAATACCCATGATAAAATGCAGTCCGGCATTGGCGAGTAAGGTCAACAGTACATCCATATCATCCTGATCGGCATCGGCATGATTGGTATAGCAGATATCGCAACCCATTGGCACACCGAGCAGCTTGCCACAGAAATGATCTTCCAGCCCGGCCCGGATAATCTGCTTGCCGTTATACAGATATTCCGGTCCGATAAAGCCGACCACAGTATTGACCAGCAAGGGATTAAACTTACGCGCCACGGCGTAGGCACGCGCTTCCACGGTCTGCTGGTCCACGCAATGCCACCACAATGGTCGCAATAAACATGCCTCCCCCCCCCTGTGCCAAACCAAAATTCCAGCCAGCGAAGTCACCGGAAATCACATACGCGACCCCCAGACCGACGAGAAGCAGCCAGCCTACAGCACCTTTCTTGAACTGGCGCAAGGCAAAATAATCTTCTTGTACTGCTGTTTCAGTCACACTGGCATCAATTACACTTTTTGACTCTGACATAGCAACCTCGTTGTTTTTATCGTTGTTCCCTGAAGATATGCATAAGCCATACCAGTTCCGCAGGCTTTAGTGAAGACAGTTGAGACGCTGCCTTTCAGCGATGAAATGCGTTATAATTATCCACCTTCTCATTTATACACCCGAGTTATATGGCGTATCGTCAACAAAGTGTATCGCTTGATCTTGATACTGACGTCACACATCAATGTACGCTGCACTACAGCCGTGATCAGCATCTGATTGGAATTATTGAATTTAGCAAGCCAAGCTTCCTGCTTCGCTGGCAGGATCTGGAATATTTCCGTCGTCGTACCGAAGAATTTTCCGTGATGCCTTTTCCGGACTGTGTGAATGCGATGATTATCGATATTCGAGATGTGACAGCATGGCTGGATAATGAAGTGCCGATTATTCCATGGCGTTTACTGGAAGAAGACTGTCCAGTGCGCCTGGTGGTGCCTGCAGACCGTATTGAGCACTATGCCGGATTTTTTGAACCGACCTGGCTCAGTCCCGATGTCGAAACCGCCATTCAGGAAATCCGTGAATCAATGGATATGTTTGTGCATTAAGCTTGAATCGAAAAAACCTCCGCAATGGGCAATGCTGTTTACTTAAGCATTTGAATCATTTTGGAATTCATTAGAGAATCCGATGTCAGGTTTGGCATCGGATTTTTTTATGGTATTTCAGCAGGATATTTTAGATCTTAACAATCTGTTTAAGCTCTCGAATCTGAGTACTTTTATTCACAATATCCCCGTTGAGTGGGTCAAGTCCACACTCAGGTTGAGCAGTCCAGCGACTATTCGCAGGCGGTGCTTGCCTGCGGATCAGGTACTTTGGCTGGTTCTTGGAATGGCGATTTTCCGTGATGTCCTCATCCATGAAGCAGCAAGAAGACACAATATTTGCACTCAGTGGTTAGCCTCTTATGACTTGCTGACGCGCATTAGTCTAACCAATACACGTAAACATCTTGGTGCAGATTCTGTGGAGTGGCTATTTCACCAGACCGATCAGCACTGGGGACAAGAGCATTATCCGGCTGGGCTGTCGGAACTTAGACAGGGATAGGTAGTTTGTTTTAGAGAGGCCTACAAGGCTTCGGAGAGTCAAAATGTTAAAAAACCGTTATCCCTTAGATCACAATGCCGCTCCTGTTAAAGGAACCGCATTGCCTTCAAGCAGGGGGTTTTGCTCATAAATCCTTCAACCTTACCAGTAATTCTCGACCGCAATATTGCCTTCACCACGACGGTTCATGGTCAGGCCACGAGCTTTTAAGGCTTCTTTGGTATCATCGACCATATCCGGGTTACCACAAAGCATGACATGCGTCGTTTCCGGATTAAACGCGATACCTGCTGCCTTTTCCAGCTCACCATTGGCAATCAAAATCGGTAAACGGTCGTGCAAAGGTGCATCAGGCTCACGGGTAATAATCGGGATAAACTTAAAACCGGTATGTCCTTCGCCAAAGGTCTCGGCGATTTCCTGAATCCGGTCTACATAAGCGAGTTCTGCCCGGGTGCGCACACTATAAACCAGATTGATTTTTTCGTATTTGCTCCAGGTTTCAAAGTCTTGCAACATACAAATAAACGGTGCCAGCCCTGTGCCGGTACCCAGTAACCACAAGTCTTTAGGCAAAGGCAATTGATAACGTGCCAGAGTCAGATAACCATAAGGAATTTTTTCCAGATGCAGCACATCCCCGACTTTGAGGTGCTGTAAATTGGAAGTAAATTTACCTTCTGGAACGACAATCGAGAAAAACTCCAGAGTTTCATCAAAAGGAGATGACACTACCGAATAGGCACGAACCACCAGTTCACCCCCCACTTGTAAACCAATACGCGCAAACTGCCCTGCCGTGAATTTGAAATGTGCTGGGCGTGTCATCGTAAAACTAAATAATGTATTGGTCCAACGGTGTACAGATAAAACTTTTTCTCGGGTAAATTTTTCAATTGACATGATTTCAACGTGGCATGAAAGACTATGCTCATGGTAGCATGGCAACATAATTTATTAATATTTTTT
>DFCG01000108.1:0-626 GCA_002367455.1 Acinetobacter sp. UBA3060
TCGTTCAGTTGAACCACCTACCACTTGGGTGTTCAACGATTCAAAAGATCTTTTAGAACGTCGTGTAGCGCGTCTTGAAACTGGTATGGCTTGGGCTGAAGAGCCTCCATCACGTACAACACACATGGTATCTAACGTGATCGTAGAAGCAACTGAAGTTGAAGGCGAATACGACGTGTACGTAACTTACTTGTTATACCGTACACAGAAAGAGAAAGACGTCGTGATTTACTGTGGTAAACGTCATGACAAGATCCGTAAAGTTGAAGGTGGCTTAGGCTTCCAAATCTTCAACCGTAAGATCACGCTTGACCAAGTTACTTACAGTTCACATAACCTGAGTGTGTTCTTCTAATGAATAAGATTTTTGTATGCCAAGTTGACGAATTAGACGAAGGCGAAGCGTTAAAAGTAGATTGTGGCGTAAACGGTATCGAAGCGCTTGCTGTATTTAACAATGGCGGTGAATTCTTCGCTATGAACGATAAATGCAGTCATGGTAATGCTTCTATGTCGGAAGGTTACCTTGAAGATGACGGTACTGTGGAATGTCCATTGCATTCAGCACGTTTCTGTTTAAAAACAGGTGAAGCATTGTGTCTACCTGCAACTGATCCAATCAAAAC
>DFCG01000108.1:718-9698 GCA_002367455.1 Acinetobacter sp. UBA3060
GCTGCACTGGATGCATTGATCGCTTCTGAAGGTTCTATCATATTTACTTTGTCTAATTCGGCACTGTACTCCGCTGGCGGAGGCCCTGTATATACTGCATCTAAGCATGCGGGTGTCGGGATTATGAAAGAACTGGCTTACGAGCTTGCGCCTAAAGTACGAGTGAACGCTGTTGCACCGTCAGGTATGAATGTGAATATCAAAGGTGCGGCATCGCTGGGTCAGGAAAATGTGGGCCTGCTCGATGCACGTGATCCTGAGAAAATTGCACGTGGCATGCCACTGAATTTCTTGCCTGAACCGGAAGATATGACCGGTTCATACGTGCTGTTGGCATCTCGTCAAAACAACCGTCCTTTGACTGGTGTTCTGATCAATGCAGAATGCGGTCTGGGTATTCGTGGCCTACGTCAGCCACGTGCAGGTTTCTTTGACGAATAAACATCTAGTCTCATTCAAATGGACTTACCGGCAGCCTCTTCTCTCAGGGCTGCTTTCCTTCTAGGAGTCTCTCATGGCCGTTAAACTTATTTGTGCATCGCACAGTCCTTTAATGGAATTTGCTTCACCTCAAGATCAATCAAAAAAGCAAAAAGTTCGTGCTGCTTTTGAAAAACTCTCTGCTGAAGTAAAAGCTTACGACCCAACCCTGATCCTCACTTTTGGTCCAGATCATTTTAATGGTTTCTTCTATGACCTAATGCCAAGTTTCTGCGTCGGTATTCGTGCCAAAGCTGCAGGTGACTGGGATTATGGCAAGGACAATGACCATATTGATGTACCTGAAGACAAGGCATTAGATCTGGTTCGACGTGTACTGGATGAAGGCGTGGATGTTGCCTACTCATACCGTATGCAGGCTGACCATGGCGTGACTCAGCCCTTACATTTCCTGTGTGAAGGCAAACTTGACCGTTATCCAACGATTCCAATTTTTATTAATGGCGCTGCTGCACCTATGCCAACCACCAAGCGTACCATCGCTTTGGGCCGTGCTGTGGGTCAATACATCAAGTCTTTAAACCTTGAAAACGAGCGTGTGCTTGTTTTAGGTACCGGTGGTCTGTCACATGATCCACCTACACCGCAAATGGGTGCAGTACCGCCAGAAGTGGAAGAGTTCCTGATTGCAGGCCGTTATCCAACGCCTGAAGCACGTCATGCACGTCAATCCAAAATTATTGCAGTGGGTCAAAAGCTGGCAGCAGGGGATACGTCAGTTGCCGTGCCTCTGAATGCTGAATGGGATATTGCCCTGCTGGAAACCTTCAAGAACGCTGATTTTGCAACATTAGAAGCGATGACTGAAGCTGAAATCCGCCGTGATGGTGGTCGTGGTGGTCAGGAAGTCCGTTCTTGGATGGCTGCCTTCGCTGCCTTAAGCGAAATGGGTGAGTATGAAATGACCACGCATTGCTATGAAGACATCAGCGAATGGATTGCCGGCTTCGGTATCGTATCTGCAGAGTTAAAAGGTTAAGAAAATGAGCAACGTAAACAATATCGTGATCGTGGGTGCTGGCCAGGCAGGTGCGAGCGCAATTTTAGAACTCCGTGCCAACAAATACGAAGGCAAAATCATTTTGGTGGGTGATGAAACACATCTGCCTTATGAGCGTCCGCCTTTGTCTAAAGACGTGATCTTAAAGCCCGAGGAAACCAAAATCGAAATCCTGTCAGAACAAAAACTGGCAGATTTGGGTGTGGAAACCATTCGTGGCAATGGCGTGGTGAAAATCAATGCTAAAGATCACAATGTGGTTCTTAAAAATGGCGATGTGGTTGCATACGACAAGTTGCTGCTTGCCACTGGCGGTGCAGCGCGCCGTTTGCCTAACTTCGATGCTTTGGGTAAACACGTTTACACGCTACGTAACCTTGAAGATTCTCAAGCGCTGGTGCCTGTGCTGCAACCGGGCCGTCGTTTGATTCTGATCGGTGGCGGTGTGATTGGTCTTGAGCTGGCATCATCGGCGCGTTACAAAGACTGCCAGGTGACTGTGATTGAAATGGGTCCTATGGTCATGGGTCGCTGTTCACCACGTATCCTGAGCGAATTCCTGCTTGAGCAGCATCGTCAAAATGGTGTGGATGTACGTCTGTCAACCCAGATTGCAGATTGCCGTTTAGACGGTGAAGAAGTTGTGGTAACGCTGGAAGGTGGCGAAGAACTTCGTGCCGACGCGGTGGTTTACGGGATTGGTATTCTGCCAAATGCACAGCTTGCAATAGATGCCGGTCTGGACGTTGATGTTGCGATCAAGGTCAATGAAAACTGTCAGACTTCAAATGCTGACATTTATGCGGCAGGTGATGTAGCGACCCAGCTTCGTGAAGATGGCCAACACCGTCGTGTTGAAACTTGGGAAAATGCCAACCTTCAGGCAGGCATTTTCTCACGTCACGTGATGGGTGTAGAGCATCCAAAAGCCAATCCGGCCTGGTTCTGGACTGATCAGCTGAATATCAACTTCCAGTTTGTGGGTGATATGGCAGCAGACGAATGGCAGATTCGCGGTGAAATGGATGCAGCCAAAGGCGCAGACAATTCATTTGTGATGTACGGTGTGACCGACGGTCAAATTGTTGCCGGCATTACCGTGAATGCCGCGAAAGAAATGCGTCATTTGAAAAAAATGATCAGCAAAAATACCGCTTTTGAAGCAGAGAAACATCTTGATTTAAGCCTGGATTTACGCAAAGTTGCTTAAGTTTTATTAAGATATTTCTGGACAGACCTGTGCTTTGCATAGGTCTGTTTTTTATGCACGAAACTTGATGAATTTATCAAAAATTAAAACTTCATCTCAGCATGAATTCGCTATACGCTATTTTTGAAGTTGCTGATCCAGAACTTCTTGGCCTCGTCTAGGAGACTTATGAGTTCTTCATCATCATTGCCGGTCACGGCAAGTATTTACGCTTTATTGGTGCTGATCTGGGCGGCAACGCCACTGGCGATTGTCTGGAGCGTGGCTGAGATTCACCCGATGTGGGTGCTGATCATTCGCTATTTTGGTGCCTCGATTATTGCGTTGTTCCTGTTGAAAATCATGCGCGACCCGCTGCCTTTTGACCGCACTTCAATGAAAAGTTATCTGGCAGGCAGTTTGAATTTAATCGGCACGCAGCTGTTTATTTATCTGGCGGCCAATTATCTGACCTCAGGGTTGATGGCACTAATTTTTGGTTTTTCACCGCTGATCGCCGGTTTAATCGGTCATGTGATTTTAAAAACCCATAAACTGGTCTGGTTGCAATGGCTCGGCATGGCCGTGGCCGTCGCCGGATTGTGTTTTGTTTTTGCTGACTCGGCAGACAGCAAGATTAATCCCTGGGGTGTAGTGCTGATGCTGATCAGTATGGTGTCTTATATCAGCTCGATCTTCTGGGTTAAACAGATCAGTGCCCCCTTGAGTCCGATGTCGCAAGCGACAGGTTCATTGCTGGTCTCCGCGGCTGGTTCACTCATTTTAGTGCCATTTATCTGGCAACATATGCCGACTCAGTTGCCTAGTACACAGGCGATGATCGGTTTCGTATTTACCATGATCATGTCTTCGATTGTGGCGATGCTGTGCTATTTCTGGCTGATTCGCCGTCTAAATGCTTCGACCGTCTCATTGAGTAATGTGATGACGCCGGTGATCGCTCTGGTATTAGGAGCAACCTTAAATCATGAAATTATCAGCAGTCATGCTTTTGCGGGAATTGCGGTGGTGATGTTCGGGATCATCATGTATTTCTGGAAAGAGTGGCGCGAACAGTATTTTTCTCAGCGTTAAAACTGTAAAAATCAAAAGGGCGAAAGCCCTTTTATTATTTTAGTGGAGAGTAAAGTGATTCAACAACGTGAGAGATCACGACTAAGCAACAATTTGTAAAACAACTTTTAAAAATAAATGATTAAGATTTTGATACATAAATCATTCAAGCTTGTACAAGCTTATTTAGGACAGTTTCAGGATGTCTGAATCCAATAAAATCGTAGTTTATGCAGCTCTGTTTGGTAATCTGGCCATTGCACTGGTCAAGTTTGTGGCGGCATATATCACCAACAGTTCGGCCATGCTCAGTGAGGCGATTCACTCGGTCGTGGACACATTGAACGAAATTTTACTGCTGTATGGGATGAAAAAATCAGAAAAACCGGCAAATGCCAAACATCCTTTTGGTTATGGGCGTGAACTGTATTTTTGGGCTTTTATTGTGGCATTGATGGTTTTTGCCTTGGGTGCGATCGTGTCCATCTATCAAGGGATACAGCATATTCTTCAGCCTGAAGTCATGCGGGATCCATTGATCAATTATATTGTGCTGGGTCTGGCGATTCTTTTTGAAGGATTTTCATGGTCAGTGGCTTTAAAAACCTTTCGTAAACAAAAGGGAAATCTGGGATATTTTGAAGCATTTCGACACAGTAAAGATCCAACGACCTTTACCGTGTTATTTGAAGATACTGCCGCCCTGGTCGGTTTGGTGATTGCTCTGGTTGGTATTTTTCTGGCGCATCAACTGAATATTCCTGAATTGGACGGTGCCGCATCGATTTTAATTGGTATCGTGCTGGCAGTATCTGCCTGGTTTCTGGCACGTGAAACCAAAGGTTTGTTACTGGGTGAAACGGCAGATCCAAAACTGCGTGAAGATGTATTAAACATTGCTCAACAGGATGCGGCAGTTTTCAGTGCCAATGGGGTATTGACTGAGCAGATGGGCGCTCAGCAAGTCATTGCATCATTGAGTCTGGAATTTAAAGATGATTTAACTTCTGATGAAATTGAAGCCTGTGTCAACCGGATCGAAGCGCAGATTAAACAGCTGCACCCGGAAATTATTGCTTTATTTGTGAAACCCCAAACCAAGGCCGTATGGCTGGAACGAACTCAAGGTCGTGTATAAAGATCTAAAAAACGCTTGAGGTTGGTATTTTGATCTCAACTTGCCTTTCTCGCACAATTGATGTGATGATACTGAGGTATGGCGAATTTCATCATAAAATCATCAATGGGCAGACATGCTTTTGTCAGCATGGGCTTATAAATATTGAGTATCATTTTGTATTTTTAGACAGAAGGACAAGAGCAATATTTTTCTAGATAATCCAAGACTTCAGCCAGCCATAAGGCCAATGAAATGCCATTTTTTTGCTAAAAATAACAAAAACATACATGATTTTCTGTGACGGATTTCATACTATGTTGCAGTGTGCCTGTTTTTAGTTTGTATGCTCATTAAAAGATGCACCGCTTGACCATTTCAAGAGGTTGTTGTCTTGCATATAGCGAATAATAAATAGTGGATGTTTATGCAAGATCTTCTCAAAACTAAAAAATTCCAGTTAATCACGGAATCCAGTTGGAAACATCTCTGGTCTAAGCCAGTGTTTGAGTATCTGCATTCAGATCATTTCGACGGAAAACAGTTTCGTAATCTTGAGCATGCATCTCTATCGCGCGGTCGCTTTGATTTATATAAATGGCTCATTACCCGAAAATCCAAGACCTGGAATGTTAATCTTGACGAGGAACGTGCCGAGTTTTTTTCTCGTCCGCGCACATTGCCACAGCAACGTCCAGATGCAGCTCTGGATGACTGGCAAGTCTGGTTTATTGGTCACGCCACCACATTAATTCAGATCGGCCCCTATAATTTCCTGACCGACCCGGTCTGGGCTGAATATGCCAGTCCATCGGCTTCTACAGGGCCGCAGCGGGTCATTCCGGCTGGCATTGCCTTGGATGAATTACCTCAGATTGATGCCGTACTGCTCAGCCATAACCATTATGATCATATGGATCTGGCTAGTCTGGAATGGCTGCACAACACTTTTGAGATGCCTATTTATACTGGTCTGGGTAATGCCTGGTATTTGCCAGAACATTATACCGTGCATGAAATGGACTGGTGGGAAAGTGCCTTTTTTGAAGAGATCCGGATTGTCTATACGCCGGCTCAACATGCCTCAGGGCGCGGCATGCGCGATCAGAACTGTGCACTTTGGGGAGGATTTTCTTTATTACATGGCAAGGAACATTGTTTTTTTGCCGGAGATAGTGGCTACGCCTCACATTTTAAAGAAATTCGTAAACGTCTGGGTGCACCGCGAATTGCCTTACTCCCGATAGGAGCGTATGAACCGCGTGAACTGATGCGCGCGATCCATATGAATCCGGAAGATGCCTTTCATGCCCATCATGACTTGCAGGCCAAATGTTCACTGGCGATTCATTACCGTACTTTTCAGCTCACGGATGAAGACCGGGATGCGCCGGAACATGAGTTGCATGAGATCATCAAGCATTCTTCCAAGTTGATTAATCCGTTTTATTGCATACGTGAAGGCAAACGAATTATTGTTTAAATATTTTACTCTGTTCCTGTTGGATGAGTTGAATGGCCACTACAGAAAGCATCAGCATGGCGGTATTCATCACCACAGGATTGAATGCTGCAGTAAGTTGCAACGGGGCTGTGAATGCAATCAGCAGTAGTAATCCAGCAAGTCCGATAATATTCAACCCATGCAAGAGTATGGACCGGTTCCATTTCAGAAAGCATAAGCCAAATAGCATTTCACATCCTCCGGAAAGTCCAACCAAGACTTTGGCCAGTGCCAGCTCAAAACCCATATTTTGCCAAATGCTAATTTCAGCGGGTGATTGGAACAGAATTTTTGGAATGAGTCCCTGATAGAGCCATAGTATGACCAAAGTCAGCTGGATAGTACGCAGTGATTGTAGGAATACAGGTTTAGGATTCACGGACAGCTTCTTCCAGAAAATGGCGTTTATTTTCGCTGGATGGAATCAGGCAATACTCGGTTTTACCAAATAGCTTGTAACGATTTAAAGCGACCACACGATACAGAAAATCTCGGATAAAACGTGGAACAAAATAACCTGCGCTCATTAAATTAAAGGGAAAACCAAGATGCTGCAGCGCCTTCAGTAATGCAGTCGATTCCGTATAGAGTGTGCCATCTTGAATGACGAGCATCGTGGTGTAATGTTCGGTTGGCATCTGATAATGTTCGAGCAGTGCCGTACCTAAAGGCGATTGGGCGGAAACCAGTTTAAACTGTATCTTCTTATCGTATTGAATCAGAAACCGTGCCCAGCCATTGCAGATCACGCAAACAGCATCAAATAAAACGATGTCGTGTTGTTGAATGATGTCTTCAATATTCGCATGCATTGTTGTATTTCTTTTTGTGCTGACTTGCTTCTATAGTGCTTGATGCTGCAATAAAAAACCACCCGAAGGTGGTTTTTATACGTGTCTAAACTGGCTTAGAGAAAGCTAGGCAAACCTTTGGCTGGATCGGTTTCACGTGCTGCTTGGGCATCTGCTACGGTCATGCCGAGTGCTTGTGCTACGCCTTCGCCGTAGGCTGGATCACAGTGATAACAGTTGCGGATGTGACGGTATTTGATGAAATCTAGTGCATCCCCCATCGCTCCGGCCGTGTTATTAAACAGAGCTTGTTTCTGCTGGTCATTCATCAGGTTGAACAGGGCACGGGGCTGGCTGAAGTAATCGTTGTCATCTTCACGGAAATCCCAGAAATCGGCATCACCGGTAATTTTTAGTGGTGGCTCTCTGAATTCCGGCTGTTCCTGCCACTGGCTGAAACTGTTCGGCTCGTAATGTGGCAATGAACCATAGTTGCCATCCATGCGGCCTTGACCATCACGGCGGTTCGAATGTACAGGACAACGTGCAGCATTGACCGGAACCTGTGAATGATTCACGCCAACACGGTAACGCGCTGCATCGGCATAGTTTACTAAACGTGCCTGTAACATACGGTCCGGTGAGTAGCTGATGCCCGGCACAAGATTACTTGGTGCAAAGGTTGCCTGTTCTACATCCTGGAAATAGTTTTCCGGATTGCGGTTCAGCTCGAATTCACCGACTTCAATCAGTGGATAATCGCCTTTCGGCCAGACTTTGGTCAGGTCAAATGGATGATAAGGCACTGTTTCGGCTTCCAGTTCTGGCATGACCTGAACGTACATTTTCCATTTTGGATAGTCACCACGTTCGATGGCATCAAACAGGTCGGTCTGGCTGCTTTCACGGTCTTTGGCAATCAAGTCTGCAGCTTCAGCATCGGTCAGGTTTTGAATACCTTGCTGGGTACGCATATGGAATTTTACCCAAAAGCGTTCATTCTGGGCATTAATAAAGCTGAAAGTATGGCTGCCAAAACCATGCATATGACGGTAACCAGTCGGGATCCCACGATCCGACATGACAATGGTCACTTGATGCAAAGCTTCAGGTAAAAGTGTCCAGAAATCCCAGTTATTGGTGGCACTGCGCTTATTGGTTTTCGGGTCACGTTTGACTGCTTTATTCAGGTCAGGGAACTTGCGGGCATCCCGCAGGAAAAACACCGGAGTGTTATTGCCGACCAGATCCCAGTTGCCTTCTTCGGTATAGAATTTTAAGGCAAAACCGCGAATATCACGTTCTGCATCGGCCGCGCCACGTTCACCTGCCACTGTTGAGAAACGCGCAAACATTTCGGTTTTTTTGCCGACTTCAGAGAAAATTTTAGCGCGGCTATATTGGGTAATATCGTTGGTCACGGTAAAGGTGCCGAAAGCACCTGAACCTTTGGCATGCATACGACGCTCTGGAATCACTTCACGGACAAAGTTGGCCAGTTTTTCATTCAGCCATAAATCCTGGGCAAGTAAAGGTCCACGTGCACCTGCCGTCATACTGTTCTGGTTGTCGACCACAGGTGCACCAGCTTCAGTGGTCAGGTGGGTGACAGGGCATTTTTTAAAATCTTGGCTCATCTTTCCTCTCCAAGTTTTGAATATCTTGTGTCGTTTATCTAGTATTCATAAGATATTGAGATATATGCTAATCAGATCAGGTTTCACTATATTTACAATATCTTTAAATAAAGGGTGTTACAGCACAAAATGGAATTCAGGATATAATTGAGTGAGATCACTCAAAA
>DFCG01000108.1:9793-11879 GCA_002367455.1 Acinetobacter sp. UBA3060
ATGAAGTCAACAAAAGCCAGGTCTTTGTAGACCGAAAGAAAAATGCAAAACGTGGCTACAACAAGCACAGACAAGGGCGATATTCCATGGAAGATCGCCCTTTTTTAATGGCCGCTTAAGGTCTGTAAGGTGGCTGGGGACGACGTGGGGGCTGCTTAGGATTAGTTTTAACTGGAGAGAGCGGGGCGACAGGTCGGTTGTTACGAGTTTGCGAATATTGATTTGGATACCGGGATGATGTTGTCGATTTATCCGCGATTAAGTCATTAAAGAATTTATTGAGTTTGCTTTGCACTGGTGCTTCGTGGTGAGGGGAATGAGGCTGTGGTCTGGCCTGCTGAAAACTGGCAAATTGATCTTTTTGTTGGTGATAGAGTCTGGCAGCAATGACGGAGGGGTCATCTCTGCCTAAACGCCGCCGTTGCGATGCCGAAATTTCAATGCCCAATAATGGAGTCATTTTAGGCCGATCGGCATAGTTCGTTGCTCGATTGCTGGCGGGGCGTATATAAGATGAACCGGAATNNGAAAAAGTCCCGTATTAGGCACTCACCATACGTGATGCAGATTTCACCATATCCCCTAAACCATGGGTTCTGAAATAATATTCTAACCAGCTTTTTACCATGAGCGGATTGTCCATTTTTAACACATGTGACAGCAATTCTTGTGCATCACTCATCGGAACATGACAAATGGTTTTACGTACCCGCAAAATATTACTGGAACTCATCGACAGGGTATTAAAGCCCATGGCCATGAGCAAAACTGCAGACAGCGGATCGCCTGCCATTTCACCGCAGATACTGACCGGTTTTTCATTGCGATGACAATCCTGTACCAGACGGGTCAGGGCGCGCAATACAGCAGGGTGTAAATGTGAATAGACATTGGCCACCCGTGGATTATTGCGATCTACAGCCAAAAGATATTGGGTCAGATCGTTGGAGCCAACCGAGAAGAAATCCACCAGTTCGGAAAACTCATCAATCTGATGAAGCACACTCGGCACTTCCACCATGATGCCGAGTTTTGGTTTATTTACCTTGACCTGTTCTTCTTCTTGAATCGCCGCATGATCACGTTCCAGCAGGTAGAGGGCTTCTTCGACTTCGCTGACACTGGTCACCATCGGCAGTAGAATATGCAGGTTATTCAGTCCGATGCTGGCCTTGAGCATGGCGCGAATCTGTGAAGAAAAAATTTCTGGATGATCCAGAGTAAAACGAATGCCGCGCCAGCCGAGTGCCGAATTTTCTTCTTCAATCGAGAAATACGGCAGGTCTTTGTCGGCCCCAATGTCCAGCGTTCGCATCACCACCGGTTTATTGGCAAAATGACTGAGTTGCTGACGATAAATCGCACGTTGTTCTTCCTCGCCCGGGAAGCGGTCACGCAACATAAACGGAATTTCAGAACGGTATAAACCGACACCTTTGGCACCGCGCTGCACGCCACGCACCACATCAATCATCAGGCCGGTATTGACATACAGTTTTACTGCGACGCCGTCCGGAGTAATTGCATCTTTGGTTTCGTACTGGCGCAAATCTTTGGCAATCTGTTCTTCTTCTTTTTGAATTTCTTTATAGCGACTGCGCAGGCGCCGTGGCGGATTAATAAAGACCCGACCCTGATGCGCATCGACAATCATCTCCACATCATCGAGGGTATTGATTGGCAGTTCGGTTACACCGACTACGGTGGGAATGCCAAGGGCACGCGCCACGATCACCATATGCGAGTTCATGGCGCCTTCGGTAGTGACAATCGCGGCAATTTTATCCACGGGCAGTTCAACCAGTGCAGCCGTCGATATTTCCTCACCAATCAGAATACTTTCATCGGTCAATTCACGGTGACTGGCATCGGCTTCCTGTAAACGTGCCAGAATGCGGCGACCCAGATCTTTTAAGTCCGCCACTCGCTCACGTAAATAATCATCTTCCATCTGGGAAAATTGTGCCACATGATTGTCAATGACAATTCGCACGGCGCCTTGTGCCCAGTGACCTTCACGAATAAACGCCTTGATTTCTGACGGCAGGGCATTTTCATCTAGCATACGCAAGAACACGCTAAATAG
>DFCG01000182.1:0-8242 GCA_002367455.1 Acinetobacter sp. UBA3060
GATGCAAGCCAAAAGGATGTGATGACCAGCCTGGTAAACCAATTAAAAGGTATAGCGAAATCAACATGAAACTCATTCGCTTAGCAACATCCGAAACCGTCCCATTAGAGGACGGTTTTTTATGGCCTGATGAATTTTCATGGAAGGCCATTGAGCAGAATCAGGCCTATACCATGGATGGGACTTTGATCATTCAGGAAGGAAAAAAGAAGTCGGGCCGGCCAATTACCTTGCAACCGGCAGATCCACAAATGGGCTGGATCAAGTTACGTGAACTACGGACTGTTTTGGAATGGTCCAAGCTGCAGGGTGAGAATTTCAGACTGCAGTTTGAGCAGCCGCATGACAACCGGCAATTCACCGTCAAATTTAACCACCAGGATGGGGCTTTAGAGGCTGCACCGGTGAAAGGAATTCCAGCTGTATCACTGGATGATTATTTTAATGTGACCTTACGCTTTACGGAGTTGAACGATGGCGATTGAAACCAAGGATTTAGTAATCTACAAGTCTGAACGCTTGACTGATAACTCTGATGGCGGTGGTAAATACTCTGGTGTTGTGGTTCAGGATGGCATCAGTAATAACCTGTTCAATGATGTGTCTGAGATGGATCGCACCATGGGTGATGTATCTATGCGCAAGGTCTTTCCGGCAGTCACAACCGAAGACACCGATTTACTCATGGGTGCAACAGTCTTTGTGTCTGAACTGCCTGCGGATCCAAACGTATCTGCACTACTATTCAGTACCAAGAACTGGACCGATGAGCGTCAGTCTGCCCAGAACCGGGTAGAGAATTACCTGGCTAAAGGCGGTCAGATTGCTGGTACACCGCTAGATACCCACTGGAAAGGTATGTCATCGCTGCAGGTGGCCATGTTTCCGCAAGAAACTGAATCGTCAGTGGGTGACACGATTGTTCTGATTAGTGATGAAGGCAAGGTATTGGAGCGCGAACAGTATGTGCGCATTACCAAAGTTGAAACTCGTACCGCAGTCATGGTGGTAGATGGTAAAAACGTGGAATACAAGATTGCCACTTACTCACTCAATGATGCATTGGAAATAGATTTTGTAGGGCTTTCATCACGTCAGTGGTACAACGGTGAGAAATCAAAAACCATTATCCGGGATACGATTGTTGCTGATACCGGTCTGTACTACTCATCCACTGCATTAGCATCTGATGCGAACGTGGGTGAATTTACGGTCAATGCGAAAAGTATCTTTGCCCAGCTGATTCCATCGGCCCAGACTGAAACTCCGATCATTGATGTGAATGCAGCGGGTGAAAGTGTGGTACTGGTCGCAGGTAGTGAAAGCACTATTACAGTCAATTACCCGAATATGGTGATTGGTGTCAGCCAGAACCTTTACATTGGCTCTGCGGTAATTCCATCAAGTCTGTCTTTTAGCTTGCAAGGCCAGCAAATTAATGACCAAGGTGGGTTGTTAAAGAATACTCAAGGCACGCAAGTCGGTACGATTGATTATCAACGTGGCTTAATCCAATGGACTGCAGCAGCACCGGCTGGAACCATGAGTCTGAATATTGCATTCAAGCCCGCCGCTGCACCGAATCAGTATTACCAAAGCTACGCCATTCCGGTGACCCAGAATAACCAGAGTACCAGTTGGACCGGAGTATTGATTCCAATCCCTGCACCGGGAGCTTTATCAATTTCCTACATGTCACAGGGCAAGTTCTATGAACTTAAAGATGATGGATCAGGCCAATTAAAAGCTTCAAGTTCGTCTTTTGGTTCAGGCATGATCAACTATGAAACAGGCTCGTGGCTATTAACCACTGGTGCACTGCCTGATGTAGATACGCCGATTTTGCTGAACTGGGGCACACCAATTGTCACTTTCGTGCGATCTAATTTAAGTGTGGAAAAAGCAGCATTTGAGTTTGACTTAGGTCGACCAGGTGTATTGCCGGGTATTACGATTAACTGGATGCTTGAGGGTGAGTCCAAAACAGCAACTTCAAATGCGCAGGGCAGGTTTACCGGCGATGCCACAGGTGAAATCAATTATGCCACGGGTACCGGCAAGATCATTCCAAACAAGCTGCCACAGAAAGGCACAGTTTTCTCGGTGATTTATAACTATGGCCAATCACTTGAGCAGACCAAGATGGATGTTGCTCCTGTAAATCAAAAGCTGACCTTTACCATTGGTACAGGACCAGCAATTCAGCCAAATAGTGTTGAGTTAAAAATTCCACTTCAAAGCAGTGAGGGGATTGCAGGGTCTGTAACTCTGACAGATGTGCCGGTAAATGCAACTATGGGTAATCTGGTGAATAGCCGCGGTCAAGTGCAAGGCACCATTATCTATGCCACTGGCGCAGTTGAAGTCACACCAAAAAGTTCAGCGAGCAGATTTGTGCAAACCTTTACACCCATGGCTACCTATGCGGCTGCCTAGCGAGGAAATATGTCTTTTTATTCTCCACAAACGTCAGACATTCAAGGTCAGCAGGTTGAATTAAAAGCCCTTAATGCCGTTGATGTTCAAGTGAAATACCGCGATACCTCTGGCTCGAACTCAGCAACACATACGGTGACGGCAAACAAGCTCAAGCTGGATTTATCTTCTGGTTTTGATGAGCAGATTTTGACGGGCTCAGCCCGATTCAAAGTTGGTGCGGACACTTTTCTAGATCGCACTGGCTTGCTGTATCGCAATGTGAATCCGGCCAATAATAGCGGGATTCAGTCGGGTGTCATTCAATACGGTACTGGGATCGTTGAAATTGATTCCTGGACTCCGAATGCAGATAACACGATTACTCTGGAATCCTTAACCACTACCACCGACCTGTTGCCGGTCAATAAAATCAGTTTTAGAACACCGATCATGCCGATCCGACCGCAATCATTAACTGTGGTTTTAGCATCAATTGAATTTGGGCAGCTAACTTTAACTGCTGATGAAAATGGGGTGATTGAAACCAGCCGGGCACATGGTCAGGTCAATTGGGATAATGGCTTTGTCACGATTTACTTTTATACCAAAACCAAAATCACCGAAACCAACCGAGCAGACATTGAAGCGAATGACTGGTATGACCCATTACTGGAATATCAGGAAGGNNATTGGTATTGTCAGCTCAAGCAAAGCTCAGGAACTACCAAGTGCAATTGCAGGGACCACATACGATCTGAATGATCAGCGCATTTCATGGGCAGAACTTGAAGATACTAACGGAACGAAAGTAGCTTTAGATTTGTACACAGTGGATTATGATTATGGCCGCGTGACATTGGGCGGCGACTTCGCACTGGGTAATCTGGTTGCACCACTGACAGTGAGATACCGTTATCAGGATATGGGGCTGATCCGTGATGTACAGATTAATGGTCAGCTGACTTTCACCAAGCCTTTAACCCATAACTATGATGCAATGGATACGATTGTTGGATCTGCTTTAGTGATTGGGGATATGCAGGCAAGATATACACGCAAGTTTGTGCAAGGATCTTGGAGTAATGTATGGGCTGATGAGCCAACGGGCGCAGGGATTTTAGCAAATTACAATGATGCGTTATATCCAATTGCTGTGACGAACAAAGGTGCGATTCAGGAGCGATGGGCACTGATTTTCACGGATAACACCAATTTCCGCTGTGTTGGTGAATATTCAGGGCAGATCGGCACGGGGAGTGTGAATATTGATTTTTCACCGATTAACCCTGTGACTGGCTTGTCTTACTTCACGGTAAAAAAAGAAGGTTGGGGCGCAGGTTGGGCAAACAGTAACGTGCTGCGCTTTAATACTGTAGCTGCAAATTTCCCGGTCTGGGTGATCCGCACAGTAAAACAATCTGAGCCAACTGTTATGTCAGATCAATTCCAGATCATGCTGCGTGGTGACATTGACCGCGTGGTTTAAAAGTTAAATCAAATATGGCCGCTTGATGCGGTCTTTTTTATGAGTGAATAAAAATGGCAATGAAGCAGACACAAACTAAATTATTTGATTTTTCGGATGTAGGCTTAGATTTCAGTCCGGGATCAAAAAACCTATTCCCGGATCGTTTTAAGAAAATGTTAGCACTGGGCTATAACGAGCAGACTGTTTCAAGCGTGGCTGTAACAGGCAATCAGGTCACTTTCACTTATGGTGTTTCACACGGATATAAGCCTGACCGTGTTTTAAAGATTGATACAGGTCCTTTAGCATCAATAAATAGCGGTGAGTTCTGGATTGATTCTGTCACTACTAATACGGTCACGATGACGATTGATGGGGCGCCAACTTCAATTGCAGGTAATTTCGCAACTAAGGTTGCATCGCTTGGTTGGGAGCTTATGTATGAACAGGCAAACATTCATATTTATCAGTTTAAGCATATTGATAATACAGACATGTATGCGCGTTTATGCTTTCAAACAAATTTAACAGCTCGAAATGTAGTGAGTGTTTGTATTGGCAAGACATTTGATGTTGTAACTGGGTTTATAACTGATGAATTTTCACTAGCAGAAACAAGACAAATTGCAACTCCAACAACTGGAACCAAGTGGGAGTTTCAGCTCTATCCAGGTGGCTCAGACAACAACTCAACATATAGTGTAGGTTACCCAGTATATGGCAAAGCTATGTGTGTTGGCAGTTTGTATCACATGGTTTTGATGACAAATCTTGACTCAGGACAAGGACGAGTTAATGCAATTTTCCCGCATAGTGGTGTTGATTACGTTTCTGTGGACTATCCCGTCTTATTAGCAGAAGACTCAGGCCCATCTTCATCAAACACATGGAATTTCAATCAAAATAATACTGGTCGAGTATTTGTTGGAAATATACGTTGTAGATTAGGTGTGTCTTCAAGCGGAAATTTTTCTGACTTGCTTTCAACAACAGAAGTCCCCGCAACCTCATTCTTATCAAGTTTAGTCCAGCCATTTAATATCACCACTGCAATACAATTACCTGTTTATGAGTTTAGCTCATCTCAGAAAATTGGTTACGCTTATGGTGTGTATCGCTGTCTTTATGCAACATCAAATCGACCATCAACCGATAGAGCACAAAGCCCAGCAGTCCTAAATGGCGAAAATGCAGAGCTGATTCCGACTGGTAATTTTGGCAACGATCCGTATTTTTACATTTCTGCCCCACTGGAGGAGGTGATACTTGATTAAGTTGCATCGTGTTTTTTTTGGTGGATACCGTGCAGATGTAATCCGCTTAAAAGCAAAAGGATATACTATAACTCGATCAGTGCGGGTGCTTACAGCTACAAATATCAATCACGGTAGGGGGATGATTAAAGGCATAACCAAAAAAGTAGGTGCTAATTACTCACCAGTACCTGTTTGTGTATTTCGCCGCGACAACCGTCAATTGCTCTGGGAAATCAAATCTAAAGCTGATGGCTCTTATGCATTTAGAAACATTGCCGTAGGGCTTGAGTGCTTTGTAGTGGCTTTTGATCCGAGCAATCAATACAACGCAGTCATTCAGGATAAGGTAGTCGCAAAATGAGTAAAACATCAGTCAAAGCACGGCTTGCCATGATTCAAGCCTTTGCAAATTTTATGGATAACGGTGGCCAAAGTGCTACCGTTATTTTTTATGAAGGTGTGCAGCCTGCTAGTCCTGCGGTTGCAGCAGACTTAGGCAATGCGCTTGTGACGCTAACTTTTCCAGAGCCATGTATTAAAGAAACTACGGCTACCTATGTTGAGTTTCACCCAACCGACACAGCCACTGTAATTAAGGCGGGTACTGCAACATGGGCGCGTATCTATAATGGTGCAGGTGAAGTTGCTGCTGATCTGATGGTAGGTGTAGATATTAGCCTGGCTAATACTAATCTCGCGCTTGGCGGCACGTTGTCAGTCACCTCGATAAAACTCAGACCTTAATTTTAAAAGGGTGCTCATGTGGATTTTAAAAATAAGCTCGGCACCGTTGATTCGCACAATCTCAACCTAAACTTCAAGCCAGATAATACTGACAGCCACAATGTCATTCTGAATTTTGAGCATCTGGCGAATGGCACAACCAATCTTAATTTTGGCGATGATGTTACAGCTGCAATCGATACAGTACTCGATGCTGAGTTTACATTTGATGTTACAGCGGTCTATGCCGACAGTGGTGCAAATACTGCAGTTATAGACACGGTACTCGACACCAAATTCAGCTTTGATGTGGTTGCTGTATTTAGTGAAAATACTGATGTTCTTGGTCAGATCGATACTGTTTTAGATACGAGCTTTAGTTTTGAGGTCGAAGCGGTCTTTGTTGAAAACCTCTGCATCATTGATATGGTTTTGGACACTGAGTTTCAATTTGAAGTTAAGGCATTATTCGACATCAATCATCTGGTCGGTGTGTCTTATGGTTTTGACATGCGATATCAGAAGGCCATCGCAGCCTTGAGTACCACAGAAATACCATGGGCCAAGCCAATATTAAGAGTCTCGAATGAGGCTCTTTTTTATGATCAAGGCTTAGTCATTTCGAATCAGGCAAATATTCAGTATGAGCAGGCAGGCTCATTAATCCAAGCGGTCAGATCCTTGCATGAGCAGGCAACCGGATTAAGTTCTGATGCTTATATTGTTTGGGAAGAAGGCGATAAACGCTTTATTCATCAGCGCTATCTGCATGAAGAAACGATCAAACTGCGCCATAACCGGGAAATGATCTGGCAGGAGATGATCCGCAAGCGCAAGACTTTGACCTGTTCACATGAAGTGGCCCAGGTCTTTGAGCACTGTTTTTCGTTTGAGTGGGATAAAGGGCTTGAGATTGTCACCAGGTCAGATTTGCCATGGGATCAAGCCAAAGCAATTCACTACAGAAAGCATCCTGTTCAACCATGGCCAAAGCCTGAATTACCCAAATATGAAGGCAGCACGGATCTCAATTTTATCTGTCTCTGTCATGACGTTGATTCACATGATGTTGTTTTAAATTTTGGTGCAGATGACTGTATTCCAGCACTGCCGAACAGAAACTGGTGGTATATCGTGAATACATTAACAGCCGAGCGACTGGATACCGGCGAGAAGATTAAAGTCATGGAGGGTACTTACAGTACCAGTCGTTCACAGTGGTGCTGGACCTACTCTATTACCGTGGCTCATACTGAAAAAGATAAGCTGCAGCCTATTGATGGGCAGCCGATGATCCTGAAAGTCACGATCAATGGTTTTGAGCATCATGTTCTGCTAGAAGATCCGGAGGAAACCCGACGCTTTGCCAGTGTTCTTTACACTTACCCGGGGAGAAGTATCACAGCCTTGAACTCGGATAAATACGCAGCTTCACGTTCATTTATTCAGGATAACGAACGCACTTCTGTGCAGCTGGTTCAAGCGGAATTGGATCGGGCACAATCAAATACTGTTCTGGACTGGAAGCTGATTGATGAACTGGGCTGGATTGTACCGATTGAAAGCCTGAGTTATGCAGAACTTGCACCCATCGATGCAATCAAGCAGGTGATTGATGCAGGCGGTGGCTTTATCTATAGCCAGAAAGCAGGTAATACACTGACTATTTTACCTCGGTACCAGAAAGGCTATTGGGATGCGATGACGGTGGATGATTACGACATTCTGCTATCTGAAAGTCTGGTGATGCAGCAAAACATCAAGAAGAACGATGAATATATTGCTGACTTTAATGCCATCACCGTAGTGAATAGTCGAAGTGGTGAAAGTCTGAAAGTACAGCAGCGCGGTACTTCGGGTGATATACCGTTAGAGGCGGTCACTGGTCCATTGTTTAATGTAGTGTCGGGTGCCAGCTATGGAAAAAATGAACTGGTCAAAGCCAATATTCAGGAGCTGCACACTTTCTCGGATCTCCCGGTCAGTCAGAAAATTGGCGAGATGCTACCTGGTAAAACGATTGCCTTTAATGGCCAGTGGTGGGGCGTGATTGATGGGGTGAGTGGAAGTTTTTCGCATGAAAAGGTGAATGAAACCATTACCGTGGAGCGTATCAGCCGTGACTAATCCTTTATTTGAACTGCGTAAGCTGCTTAATCCGACCCATGCTGAGTACATCGGTACCATTACTTCAGTGAAGCATCCAGAATACCGGGTGCAGATTGATGGAGGATCCGGTCCAGTATTATGCACATCTGGCACAGCTTATAACTTGGGTGCCAGAGTATTCATCTCAAATCAGGTGATTTTAAGGCCAGCACCAACTGGTCAGCATTCAGAAATTGAAGTTTAAGTAAAAAATACCAATCGCACCCAA
>DFCG01000107.1:0-290 GCA_002367455.1 Acinetobacter sp. UBA3060
TGCGATTAATTAAAACTAAGTTAATATCAATTTAACTAAATTATTTTTAGATAATAGAAATGCTGAATGCGAAACAATGTGATGCTTTTTATGCAGTTGCAAAAACGGGAAGTTTCGATCTGGCTGCCGAGCAGCTAAATATTACTGCTTCGGCAGTGACCCTTCGTGTTCAAAGTCTGGAAAAAAAATTGGGACAATTGCTTCTGGTGAGAGATCGGCCTTGCCGTGTGACTCAATCCGGACAAACTTTATTGCATTATTTACAGCATCAACGTTTGCTAGAACAGAAT
>DFCG01000107.1:330-1734 GCA_002367455.1 Acinetobacter sp. UBA3060
TCAAGGCGTACATCGGGATGCGCTACGCCTTGCCCCTGCCATTATTTTTAATGAAAAAGACCAACTCCATACCCAATTTATTCAGCACGAATTTGGCCTGAACCTTGCTCAATATCCTCACTTTTTTATTCCATCGACCCACGCATTTTTTGATGCGATTGTCATGGGTCTAGGCTATGGCTGGCTGCCGGACTATCAAACCAGGGATTTGCTGGAGTCAGGTCGACTGCTTGAACTTTCAAGTGAGATGCGAATTGAAGTACCCTTGTATTGGCATCACTGGAAAGAACAGTCTCCTGCTCTAGAAATCCTTGGGGAATGTTTGAAACAGCATGCTCAAACGACCATGAATCACCCCATAACAACCTGATACTTTTAAAGCAGATTGGTTTTATCATTCTGGGCAAATTTTTCACTGAGTTGCTGATAGGTCGTGGTTTTTTGGAAATTCTCTAGAAAATCAATCGTGCCTTGTGGAAATTTATCTCGTTGAATTTCGCCACGATAATAAGCTTCACGCATCGGCGTAGCGGATAAGGCATCTTCCAGGCTGTCAAGTTCGACCATTTCCCATTCTGGGAAAAACTTTAAATAATAAGAAGAATCATCTTTAAAATGCCCAATTAGTCCGATTTTGGCATCCGGTTCAATAACCTGATTCACCAGCGATTTCACCAGTTTTTGCCATTTTTCATCATTATANNAAAGCAAGGATAGTACGATGACACTGAGCTGTATTCAACAACCTCATGAGCATTTGAATGCGAATTTAGAACATGGTGTACTCACTTTAGCCATCAATCGCCCGGAAGCGAAAAATGCGTTATATAGTGAGCTTTATCTCTGGATTGCGAAAGCTTTAGATGAAGCAGATCAGGCACCTGAAGTTCGTGTAGTTGTATTGCGTGGTCAGGACACAGACTTTAGTGCGGGCAATGATATGCAGGATTTTATGAAATCTGCTGCGAAGAAAGGTCAGGCACCCGCTGCTGAAGGCCCGCCGTTTGTTTTACTCAAATCTGCTGCAAAATTTTCCAAGCCTTTGATTGCTGCGGTGCGTGGTGTTGCGATCGGCATTGGCGTGACGATCTTATTGCATTGTGATCTGGTCTATAGTGACAATACTGCCTTGTTCCAGATTCCATTTGTCAGTCTGGGTCTATCGCCTGAAGGCGCTTCAAGCAAGCTGTTGATTCAGCAAGCGGGTTATCATAAAGCGGCCGAATTATTGCTGACTGCGCAAAAATTCAATAGCGAAAAAGCACTCGACGCAGGTCTGGTAAATAGCATTGAAGAAGATGTTTACACCAAAGCAGCAGCACAAGCTACCCAACTCTCTGCCCTGCCATTGGCATCACTGGTGCAATCCAAAGCCTTGATGAAACACAATGTGAATGAAATTGT
>DFCG01000107.1:1753-4135 GCA_002367455.1 Acinetobacter sp. UBA3060
AAACCTGATTTCACACAATTCAACTAATTTTCAAACTTATGAGTTCAATGAGGTGGTTTAAACTGCCTCAATCTTTTATTTTTCCAAGAATCTGAAGTATGCCAAATCAAAACTCCGAAACCTCTTCCCAAACAACAGATAGCTCAAATCCAGAAAAGAAACGTTATTACGAACCTGCACCCCAAGATATAGATGTCGATAATTTTCGTAAAGTAATTGAAAGCCGACGTTCAGTACGTAAATTTACCAAAAAGCCAATTCCTGTTGAAGTTCTAGATGCCTGTCTGGATCTGGCATTGTTGGCCCCGAATTCGTCGAACTTGCAGCCTTGGACTTTTTATGTGGTACAAAATTCAAGCAAGAAAAAACATCTAGTCAAAGCCTGTATGAGTCAACTGGCAGCCAAAACAGCTTCTGAGCTAATTGTCTGTATCGCACGTACCGACCGTATCGATGAAATGGCGAAACGTAATGTAAATGAATTTCCATTTCCAGAAGCACCGCCCGCGATTAAGAAATACTATAAATATATTCCCTACAACTATAAGACTGGTTATCTGAATGCTTTTGGTAACTTTAAGAAAGTGGCTTTCAAAGTTGCCCGTACATTGGACAAACAAATGCCAGTGTCTGCTTTCAGTCCGGCTGATGCAAAACTGTGGGCGACCAAAACGACGGCGCTCGCTTGTGAAAATCTGGTCTTAGCTTTACGTGCTTATGGTTTTGACAGCTGTATGATGGAAGGTTTTGATGAGCCGATGGTTCGTGAAATTCTGAAATTAAATGATGAACAGTATCCAGTCATGGTAATTGGTGCGGGTGAACGCGCTGAAGATGGAGTATTCTTCCCGCAGTACCGTTTTGATCGTGAACTGTTTATTCAGAAGGTTTAAGCTTCACACCTATAGAAATTAAATACCTTAAATCTGGTAGATCTCTTGTGACATGGATGTCACATCATTCACTCTTTATGCGCTAAAAACGGCTTTGTTGCACAAAGCTGTTCGTAAGGTCTAATTCAGCAATATAATTTCCGAATGAAGAAGCCTCCACCTAATATCTACCGTACAATCAACTGGTCCAAATACAATCAAGCCTTAATTAATCGAGGAAACATTTCGATTTGGTTTGATCCCAAGACTCAATGGTACGCTCAACCCAAAGGTAAACATGGTCGAAATCAAACTTATTCAGATACAGCCATCCAATGCTGTTTAATGATTAAATCCTTATTTCGACTCTCTTTACGTATGGTCACTGGCTTTGTGAAAAGTCTCATTAAGCTTTGTGGTTTAGATTGGACAGCGCCAGATTATTCCACCATTTGCAGAAGACAAAAGCATATTGATCTTGTAATTGGCTATCAAAAAAGTAGTGATGGACTACATCTACTTGTCGACTCTACTGGTTTAAAGTTTTTAGGTGAAGGTGAATGGAAACGCAAGAAACATCAGCCTGAATATCGTCGCCAATAGCGAAAACTTCATATCGGTATAGATGCTGAAACCCTACAAATACGATCAGTTCAACTCACGACCAACAATGTGAGTGATTCGCAAGTCCTTGGTGATTTACTAAATCAAATCCCATTGGATGAACAGATTGATTCAGTCTATACAGATGGGGCTTATGACACAAAACAATGCCGTCAGGTCATTGCAGATCGGCAAGCGCATGCAGTGATTCCACCTAGGAAAAATGCGAGACCTTGGAAAGATACAAAAGTTCATTCGCGAGAGCGAAATGAATTACTTCGAACAGTTAAGCATTTAGGAAGAATAATATGGAAAAAATGGTCAGGTTACCATCGGCGCAGTTTGGTTGAAACCAAGATGCATTGCATCAAATTATTGGGGGATAAACTCAGTGCGAGAAACTTTCAAAGCCAAGTCAATGAGATTCATGCACGTGTGGCAGTATTAAATAAATTTACGGAATTAGGCCGACCTCATACCTGAGTTGTGTCTTAAATTTGACTAGCTCAGAGTAGCTTTAATTTTAAATCTTTGTGCAACAAAGCCTCTGCAAATAAAAAACTTTGTNNGTTTCAGGATCAATATGCGGATGGGCAGTAAATGGAAAATCCTGATCATCTTCAAATAAATGATGTCGTTTTGACTCCAGTGCAGCATTCAACTCAACTGGATATGCACCCGCTTCTACCAGTGCCCAGATTTTTCCGGCAAAGTGGATGACATTGGTATTGACTGCATCCGCGACACCTCGCGTTTTACCGGGAATTTGTGGTCGATGAAGTTTTTTCTGCACACTGGCAGAACCGATATAACTGCTTTTATACCAATGTGCCTCACCACCCTTCAGTCTGAGCGCATGCAACATGCCATCGCCCGTAAACCAGTGATAGTTGCGTGGGTTTTTGAC
>DFCG01000107.1:4168-4956 GCA_002367455.1 Acinetobacter sp. UBA3060
AAGTCAAACGCGCCGCAGCAGAGCATCAATTTTATAATTTTAGACTTTGATATCCAGAAGCTGAATAAACTCAAAGGCCGGCTCTTCATAAGGATGACTTTCTTTCAGCGCCTTGGCCACATCGACTGCCTTTTCATCAGGCACCAGAATTTCTACCCGCCATTCTTCTACCTGTTCCAGTTTACCCACTTCACCAATATGCGGATCTGCACCTTCCTGCGGCTTAAACTGTCCGGTTCCTAAAACCTGCCAGGCACAGTCCGTATACTCACCAATGCCGCCTGCCCCTGCTGCAAATATCGCATTCTTGGTGTCTTCCAAATTTTCATCTGGTACGTAATAAATCAGCTTTAACATATATTCCTTCCTGCAATTCAGATACTTGTCGTATTGTTAAGGGCTTGGGTAATCATCTTCAATGCAGGATTTTGAGAATTCTTGTTAAATGTTGCATACAAGCCCAGTTTTGGCAGTGCCTGATCAGTCTGGACAATTTTTACATGCTCATTCAAAAAACGCAGTAAATATTCGGGCGCAAAACTAAAGCCCATTCCCATATTGGTCAGATTGATGTGTTGCAAGACATTGGTCACCCACAACAGCTGCTCATGTTCGAGTTGATCAATGCAGAGCAGTTTATCCAGCTTCTCATAAAATACGAGCGAAGCATTCTGCTCGCACATAATCATATTGTGATTTTTCAGTTCCTGTAATTTCAGGATTCGATCTGTAGGATGTAAATGCTGAGCGGCAACCAGATAAATTTGCTCGGTTAATAAATGAATATT
>DFCG01000107.1:4992-12343 GCA_002367455.1 Acinetobacter sp. UBA3060
ATAAAATAGCGTAAATGTCGAAGTTCCATAGCCTGCTCGGTTTCTGATCAGGTCAGCATCTTAAGATTATGACCCACGTATTGCAAATAAGAATAGGTCGATAGTTTATATGAATATCGCTATATCAACAGATCCTGTTTTACTAGACTGCCTGATCATATAGATAGCTTGTTCTTCACGCATATACATGGAGTCTTGTATGACACAACACTATGACACTGATGTTCTGATCATTGGTACCGGTCCTGCAGGTTCAACATTAGGTCTGGCCTTAGCCAATTATGGCATCAAGGTACAACTGTTTACCCAGTTTAGCTGGCTGGCCAATAGTCCACGTGCCCATATTACCAATCAACGTGCCATGGAAGTATTACGTGATTTAGGTATTGAAGAACAGGTTAAAGAGATTGCAACACCATGGGAACAGATGGGTGAAAGCCTGATTACCACCAGTCTGGTCGGCGAAGAAATCGCCCGTTTAAGTGCATGGGGTACCGGTGATGAACGTCATGGTGACTATATCCAAGGCAGTCCATGTCCATTAGTCGATCTGATTCAGCCAAAAATGGAAGCTTTACTGGTGAAAAATGCCGGTGAACGTGGTGCAATTTATAACTTCAATACTGAATACCTGTCACATGTGCAGGACGAAGATGGCGTGACTGCTACTTTCCTGAACCGCATTACCAATACTGAATTTAGCTTAAGAGCAAAATATCTGGTGGGTATGGATGGTGCTAAATCTCGTGTATTGGAACAGCTCGGCTTGCCACTGGAAGGCGTGATGGCACGTGCCGGTACCGTCTATGTGACCTTTAAAGCTGATCTTTCTCAATACGTTCAGCACCGTCCTGCGATTCTGCAATGGATCGTGAATCCTGAAGCCAGCTTTGGCGATCTCGGTATGGGATTGTTACGTGCCATTACGCCATGGAATGAATGGATCATGGGTTGGGGCTTTGACATTTCCAAAGGCGAACCACAAGTTACTGAAGAACAGGTCCGTGCCCGCCTGAATGCTTTTGTTGGTACTGAAGTCGAAGAAGTTGAAATCCAGAAATTATCGTACTGGTATGTGAACCAGACCTGGGCCACTGAATATTCTAAAGGTCGAGTGTTCTGTGGTGGTGATGCAGTACACCGTCATCCACCATCGAGTGGCCTAGGTTCAAATACCTGCATGCAGGATGCCTTTAATCTAGGCTGGAAACTGGCATACGCGGTAAAAGGCTGGGCTGCACCTTCCCTGCTGGATTCCTATACCACCGAGCGTGCACCGGTCGGCAAGCAGATTGTAGCGCGTGCGAACCAGTCACGTTTTGATTATAAATACCTGAAAGAAGTCTTTGGTTTTGATCAAGGTGTGACGACTCAGAAGCAAATGCTGGAACGTATCTTTGCGGAAGATGAGCAAGGTGCTGAAATCCGTCAAAAACTATTTGAAGCTTTGGAAATTAAAAACTTCGAATTTAATGCACAAGGTGTAGAACTGAACCAGCGATATAGCTCCAATACGGTGATTGCAGAATCCGAGCCTGAGATTTTTGAAAAAGATGAGCAGCTTTATTTACAGGCAACCACTCGCCCAGGCGCTAAAGTTCCGCATACTTGGCTGATCAATGGCAAAGGTCAAAAGCAGTCGACACTGGATATTACGGGTAAAGGTCGTTTTACCCTGCTCACAGGTTTATCCGGTAAAGGCTGGAAACAGGCGGCAGAAGCATTGGATTTGCCATATCTGGATGTGACTCAGATTGGTTCACGTGACTATCGTGATGTGTATGGAACCTGGAATGCCAAGTCTGAAATTCATGAATCTGGTGCAGTACTGGTTTGTCCGGATGGTTATGTGGCTTGGCGTTATCAGGACAGTACCAATAAAGCTTTTGATTATGAAAATACGTTAAAGGCGGTATTGAAGCAGGTTCAATTGGTTATTTAAATTATAAAGCCACCTTAATGGTGGCTTTCTTAAAGCTGATGATCAAGAACCCTGCAGCAAGTAACTGCCCACAACGAACAATATTTGTAGTCCTACAACAATACAAAACAACATCCAGCCTTTCTGACGCATTGCCGCCTTATCCATTATTCTAAGTGTTTTAGCCATGTCATCACCTCATCTTTGAGAATTGATACTGAACCGATCTATTCCATCTTTCTTTTATAGTGCAATAAAGTTGTGCATAAAACATACCATAGCACTTTATATACAATATAAAAGCAAAATCTAAACCAACTCAGCAGGAAGAAAAAAAATTAAAAAATCAGAATGCTTAAAAAGCAAAAATCCACCAAATTGGTGGTTGAATAATCCTATGTTAGTGAATTTATTTTAATTTTTCCATACAGTAAAATTAAGATACTATTTAAAAACAATATTTATAATAAAAAATTCATTCACCTTGTTTTAATTTCCAAGATGAGAATAAAAACACGGACATTGTACCAGCCAAATTCACTGCTAATTCTGCATGTCTTGGAGAAGGTTTAAAGTTTATTTTACCTTGCCCATGAGCATCACCCACTTTATTTCTCAATGATCCTAAACCTTCAATGATGGAACTACATCCTCCGAGAATTTGTTTGAAAGTCTGCTCCGTATGTTGAGATGGAGCAAGGTTTAATTCTTTACTCACCAATCTATACAGTTGATTTATATCTGGAGCATTGCCATAACCGACTTCGTATTCATCAAGAATATATTTGCAGGTCGATTCTAAAAGTGTTCGAGCTAATGTAATCGCACCTTCGGGATCTGTACTTCTTCGCTCTAATGCTTTCTGCCATATTTGATGTATATAATCCGAGCTTAATTCAGCAATCTTCAACTGTACTACCTGATCCAATGGAGGAACATCTAGACTTTCTAATACATTAAAGAATTCTTTAAATTCCGAATAAATATAATTTTCACGTTCAGCGTAAGATTCAAAATCCCACTTAATCCTAGCTTCAAATTCATCTAATGTGCGTGTGTCTTTAATAAAAAATGGAATATATTCATAAAAGTTTTTAAATGTCAGTAACTCTTGTCTAAGCTGCATAAATGCCTCTGAAGAACCTTTTTCATAAGTATCAGTAGCTCTAGCTATTAGCAATTCTTGTAAAAGTAAAACTTTTTCAATTAAATCGGACATTTGAGGACTCTTTATTCATTTTTTAATCTTTTTCAATTCTATATCTAATCACCTATAAATCTATAATTTGCTTATTAAAAAAGCCCCTTTCGGGGCTTTTTTAATTCTTGATTATATCAATTAGCCAATAAATTTACGTGCATTACGGAACATACGTAACCAAGCACCGTCTTGATCCCAGTCTTCTGGTTTCCAGGAATGCTGGAGCGCGCGGAAGTTACGTTCAGGGTGCGGCATCATAATCGTTGCACGGCCATCCTGAGAGGTTACACCGGTAATACCTTCCGGTGAACCATTCGGGTTCAACGGATATTGTTCAGTTGCATTGCCATGGCTGTCGACATAACGTAGAACCACCTGATTCGATGCATTCAGTGCAGCAAAGTTTTCCGCCGTTGCAACTGCACGACCTTCACCATGCGCCACAGCGATCGGCAGAATCGAACCTTGCATGTCTTGTAACAATACTGAATTCGATTTTTCCACACGAACGTTCACTGCTCGCGCTTCAAATACTTCAGACGTATTGCGATGGAAACGTGGCCAAGCATCCGCACCCGGAATTAATGGAGCCAATTGAGACAACATTTGACAACCATTACAGATACCGAGCGAGAAGGTTTCTTGACGGTTGAAGAATTTCTCAAACTGGTCACGCAATTTAGCATTGAACAATACGGATTTCGCCCAGCCCCCACCAGCGCCCATCACGTCACCATACGAGAAGCCACCACACGTTACCAAACCTTCGAAATCATCCAGGCTGATACGACCTGCCAGCAAGTCACTCATGTGGACGTCAACGGTATTGAAACCGACTTTGTCGAAAGCTGCCGCCATTTCAATATGACCATTCACACCCTGCTCACGCAGAATTGCCATATTTGGACGACGCAAGTTAATGAAAGGTGCTTCAATCGCTTCGTTCAAGTCGAATGTTGGTTGGGCGATAATACCTTTGTGNNTACCAACCACTGCAATTGCATCTTTAAGCGTAGATGCTGCAACTTCAGCTTGTAATGCTTCCCAATCTGCTTTGGCAATTTGTAGAACTGCACCAATCTCTTCAGCAAATAGGCTTGCAGTTGATTGATCTTCTAGAGCAACACCCAGACGTGATGCGAACATCATTTCTGCAACAGTCGCCAATAAACCACCATCACCGATGTCATGATACGCCTTGATCAAACCACGGTTGTTCCAGTCTTGAACTAATGCGAAGAATGCTTTGAAGTCATCGAAGCTATCCACATCAGGAGTAACTGAACCAATTGCTTTGTATACCTGCGCCAGAATCGAACCGCCTAAACGGAACTGACCTTTAGACAGATCAATACGAACCAATATAGATTCAATATCTTTCAGTTCAGGAGTCAATGTTTGACGCACATCAGTCACTGGTGCAAATGCAGTGATCACACCTGACATTGGAGAAGTCACAGACTTGTCTTCACCTTCATCATTCCAGGTGGTACGCATAGACAATGAGTCTTTACCGACTGGAATCGCGATACCCAGTGCAGGACACATTTCCATACCGATGGCTTTCACGCCTTCGAACAATGCCTGATCTTCGCCCGGTTGACCCGCAGCAGCCATCCAGTTTGCAGACAATTTGATGTCGCTGATTTTTTCAATCTTCGCAGACATGATGTTCGAGATCGATTCAGCCACCGATAAACGTGCAGAAGCAGCAGGATTTAACAAGGCTACTGGAGGACGCTCACCCATTGCCATCGCTTCACCAGTGTAACCGACAAGACTTGTTGTAGTCACAGCAGCATCTGCGACAGGAACCTGCCAGCGACCTACCATTTGGTCACGTGCGACCATACCGGTAATTGAACGGTCACCAATACTGATCAGGAATGATTTAGAAGCAACAGTCGGGTTTTTAAGAACGCGATAAATCGCATCTTTTAAATCGGTGACTTTAGCCGCATCAAAGTCATCGCCTTTGCGTTCAATCGTTTCATAGGTACGGCTCATACGTGGCGTACCACCAAGCATCACCTGCATTGGCATATCCACTGGTTTGTTGCCGAACAATGGATCTTCAACGGTTAAATGACGTGCTTCAGTCGCCTCACCCAGTACTGCGAACGGACAACGTTCACGTGCACAGATTGACTCAAATAATTCTAAAGAAGATGGACGAATCGCCAATACATAACGCTCTTGCGCTTCATTTGACCAGATCTCCATTGGAGACATGCCAGGTTCTAAAGATGGAATCTTACGAAGATCTAGCACTGCACCTAACTCATGATCATTCACCAGTTCAGGCATAGCATTTGATACACCACCCGCGCCTACATCATGCACCGACACAATTGGGTTATGGTCTTCCATGCGCCAGCAAGTATCGATCACTTCTTGACAACGGCGTTCCATTTCCGGGTTTTCACGTTGTACCGAAGCAAAATCTAGGTTTTCGCCCAATTTACCGCTATCTACAGAAGATGCAGCACCACCGCCAAGACCGATCAGCATGGCTGGACCACCGAGTACGATTAACAAATCACCCGGTAAAATCGGATCTTTTTCAACGTGATCTGGACGGATATTTCCGTAACCACCCGCGATCATGATTGGCTTATGGAAACCTTTAACATCGCCATTCACGTTTTGTTCAAAGGTACGGAAGTAACCGTTTAAAGCTGGACGACCAAATTCGTTGTTAAACGCAGCACCACCAAGCGGGCCTTCAATCATGATTTGTAACGGCGATGCCATACGCGATGGTTTGCCGTAGTTTTCTTCCCAAGGCTGTTCAAAGCCCGGAATATTCAGGTTAGATACCGTGAAGCCGGTTAAACCTGCTTTAGGCTTACCACCACGACCGGTCGCACCTTCGTCACGGATTTCACCGCCTGAACCTGTCGCTGCACCGGCAAATGGTGCAATTGCTGTTGGGTGGTTGTGGGTTTCCACTTTCATCAGGATGTGAGCAGCTTGGCTCTTGTATTTATAAACCTGATGGCCGTTGTCTTCTTGGGTTGGATAAAAACGCTGGGTATCCGAACCAACAATCACTGAAGCGTTGTCTTTATAAGCCGACAATACATCTGTCGGTGATTCTTTATAGGTGTTCTTGATCATCTGGAACAACGACAATGGCTGAACTTCACCATCAATCGTCCATTCCGAACCAAAAATTTTATGACGGCAATGCTCAGAGTTGGCTTGCGCAAACATCATCAGTTCGATGTCATTCGGATTACGACCTAGCTTGATGAAAGCCTCAGTCAGGTAATCAATTTCGTCCATTGATAATGCAAAACCAAATTCATTATTGGCTTTTACCAGTGCTTCTTTACCTTCACCCAGAATATCAATCGAGTTCAGTGGTTTTGGCGCAGTTTCTACAAATAATACCGCAGCATCTTCAATCGCATTGAATACGCTTTCGGTCATACGGTCGTGAAGTACTTGCAATGCTTCTTTAGAGAGCTCTTTTACGCCCTTCAAAGTAAACAAAACGCCGCGTTCAAGTCGATGAACCGGCGTATTACAGTTTTTGAAAATGTCCGTCGCTTTAGAGGACCAAGGAGAGATGGTTCCGACGCGCGGTGTGACTAGAATCTGGATTTCATCACTTGCAGCCTGGTGCAATTCAAAAGATTGACCATCGTTGAGAAGCTGTAAAGCTGATTGCTGTTGTTGCTCGCTGAGCGCTTGGTCAAAGAGGTAGACCCATTGACTTTCAATTGATTGAACAGAACTAATTGACGTCAAACGCGATAATAGTTGAGTTTTCTTAAAAGAAGAATGTGCAGGTGCACCGGCAACGATAAACATGCTGATTTTGGCTCCACGGGATGGTCTGAACAACCATGCCACAATGTGACTTGAGAGAGCGCATATTCTACTGTGAAATAAGGAAATCGGCTAGATGCCAAATCAGAAAACTACGTCTGAAATATCCTGGACTTTTAAAATATTTCGTTTATTTTCAGTCAGGAAAATTGAATGTAGTCGCACAGGTTAACACATTTTTTTCAAGAAAAATCAAAACCGCTTCAGAATAATTTTCTGCATAAAAATTGTATTATTTTTCAACAACAATCGGGACAAAATCAAATTCAGGTTTTATTGTCATGACCTGCCAAAACTCCTATTTAGGCCAAAATGAAATACTTGATTACAAGATTTAATGAAGTCGTATTTTTTGCAGACTGTTTTTGATTCTTTTGATTGACTCTTAACTT
>DFCG01000107.1:12432-12577 GCA_002367455.1 Acinetobacter sp. UBA3060
CCAATATTTTGAAATTTCATCATTTATTCATGAGCTCTATTATGCGTAAAAAACACAATATAAATAGCAAAATACCACTTATATTTATGAGGAAATTTACCAGGAATTATGAGGCTTATATAAAAAAATAATGAAGAAATGATTA